>JAGWOZ010000220.1 GCA_028870715.1 Betaproteobacteria bacterium
CCAGCCGGGTGCGGAGCCCGTGGCCCGGCGGCATGCTGGCCACCGCAATCCTCTTTCGAAATATAAGTCAGGCTTGATATTCAAGCGTGGCGTGGGTCCATTTCACGGAATTTAGGCGCCGCGGATGAACATCCGACTGGCCCGGGGACGCCAACCGGGACTTGTACCCTGCACGCTCCATCACGCCGCAAATCGCCGGTGCGTCAACTGCCGGGCGAGCATCCACCCTCCCACCAGGTACGCGAACAGAATGCCCAAATGCAGCGCGGCATGTGCATCCCAGCGCCCAAAAAAGAGCGGACGCACGAGCTGGACTGCCGCCTGTAGCGGTAGCACTTCCGCGAGCTTTTGCAACCACATGGGCATGGCCGATAGGGGGAAAAAGATGCCGGACAAAAAACTCATCGGTGTCAGCACAAGCGTGAAATAGTAGGTGAAAAAATCATAGGATTTCGCCAAGGCGTTGATGATCAGACCGAGCGCAGAAAACAGCATGCCGACCAGGGCCAGCAGCGGCAATACCAAAATCAGCGAGGGGTGACGGCTGATGCCAAGGATCGCCACAACGAGCACAAGGGCCACCCCGCTCATCAGTGCCTTGGTTGAAGCCCAAAGGAGCTCACCGAGCAAAACGTCGTCCAGCGCGGTGGGCGTGAGCAAAATCGCGTCCCACGTCTTTTGCACGTGCATGCGCGAGAAGGCCGAGTACAGTGCCTCAAAGCTCGCCGAGTTCATGACGCTCATGCTCACCGTGCCCGACGCAAGGAAGAGGATGTATGGCACGCCGCTCACCGTGCCTACCAGCGAGCCAACGCCCCAGCCAAAGGCAGCCAGCGTCAGCAGGGGCTCGGCGATATTGCCGAGCAAGCTTGGCAGCGCAAGCTTGCGCCAAACGAGCGCATTGCGCTGCCATACGGGCACAAATCGCCAGCGCGGGTCCCGCGGACCTGCAGCGGGCGTAGCGGCTTGTCCAACGGCACGTTGGGAACGCAAAACAGGGAGCATGGGGCGGACTCAGAACATGGCCGGTGCGGATCGAGATCTGGCCTCAATCACGCAACTGCCGACCGGTTAGCTTGAGGAACACGTCTTCAAGGTTGGCCGAGCGGTGGAGGATGCGCAATCCGTTTGTTAGCGGCTGCATGGCTGCAACCAGGGGCGAGCCGTCGGCCGCATACGCAAACAGGGTATCACCGCTGCGTTCCAGGCGTGGCGCGTACGCAGCAGCCAGCCTCTGAGCCTCGTCCACGCGCGCGCCATACATCTCGATCACGTCGGGTTCGACATGCCGCGCAATGAGTTCGAATGGCGCACCATCATCCAAGCCGCGGCCATGATCCATGACCAGAACGCGCTGGCAAAGGCGCTCGGCCTCCTCCATGAAGTGCGTCGTGAGCAGGATGGATTTGCCCGCGGCCAGAAGGGACTTGAGGCGATCCCAGATGAGGTGCCGCGCCTGCGGGTCCAGCCCGGTGGTGGGTTCATCCAGGAAAATGATGTCCGGTTCGTGAATTAGCGCCCGCGCCAGGCTCAGGCGCCGTTTCATGCCGCCCGACAACTCTGCAATCCGCGCATGTGCCTTGCCCTGCAGCCCTGCAAATTCGAGCAGTCCATCGATGCGTGGCCGTGTTTGCGCGTCGTGCAGTCCGAAATACCGGGCGTAGATCAAGAGATTCTCTTCAACCGTGAAATCCGGGTCCAGGCTGTCAAACTGCGTCACGACGCCCACGCGCATGCGGGCCAGCCGGGCATGCTCTGGCACGGCGTGGCCCATGAGCGCGATGCTGCCTGCATCCGGCTGCGCCAAACCGAGACATAGCCGTATGGTGGTGGTCTTGCCGGCTCCGTTGGGACCAATGATCCCGAAACATTCCCCAGGCCGGATCGCGAAGGTCAGGTCGCGCACGACGTCCTCGCCGACGTAGCGCTTGCGCAGGCCACGCACGTCCAGCAGGGCTTCGCCCTGCACTGTTCCTTCAATCGCAGTTGCTGCCATTGGGTATTGCAGATCCGCAGCTCGCCGCCGGTCCCCGGCCATCGTCCTTGCCCGCGCCCCAAAAACAAAACCCGGCGCCGGCCCTTCAAGCAGGCCTGCGCCGGGCAATCGGCGTTGAGCGCGAACGCGCGGTATGGAACCCGCGCGCCTTACTCGGCCGCCTTGCCTTCAGCCGGCGACGCCTCGTCGGGGCGATCAACCAGTTCAACCAAGGCCATGGGGGCGTTATCACCCACGCGATAGCCAAATTTGAGAATGCGTGTGTACCCGCCCGGCCGCGTTTTGTAGCGTTCGCCAAGCTCGCCAAACAGCTTGACCACGGAATCGCGGTCGCGCAGTCGATCGAATGCCAAGCGGCGGTTCGCCAGCGAAGGCTTCTTGCCCAGCGTGATCAGGGGTTCGACGACCCGGCGCAATTCCTTGGCCTTGGGCAGGGTGGTCTTGATCGCTTCATGCGCGATCAGCGAATTCGCCATGTTGCGCAACATGGCCAGCCTGTGGCTTGAGGTGCGGTTGAGTTTGCGCAGACCGTGTCCGTGGCGCATAGTGCTTTCCTTTCGTTATGTTCAAGCCAGCCGTGTCAGGTACTGGCCTTGCACGATGCCGTCTCGCGCATGAAATGCATGCGGGTGCGGCGGTTCAAAATACGCCACCCGGCTCCCGGGTGGCCTCCAATCAGTTCGGGCGCGTTTCCAGCTCGGCCGGCGGCCAGCTTTCCAGCTTCATGCCCAAGGTGAGACCGCGGGCAGCCAGAACTTCCTTGATTTCATTCAGCGATTTGCGACCAAGGTTAGGCGTCTTCAGCAACTCCGTCTCACTGCGCTGGATCAGATCGCCGATGTAGTAGATGTTTTCCGCCTTGAGGCAATTTGCCGAACGCACGGTCAGTTCGAGGTCATCCACAGGACGCAGAAGGATCGGGTCGAATTGCTGCGCACTCGCCGAACCCCCGGCCTCCAGCGCCTTTTCCGCCCCTTCCAAGCTGGCAAACACGGACAACTGCTCCACCAGGATGCGAGCGGCAGTGCGAATGGCCTCTTCGGCGCTCGTCGACCCGTTCGTCTCAATTTCCATGACCAGCTTGTCGAGATCGGTGCGCTGCTCAACGCGCGCGTTCTCCACCGCATAGCTGACGCGGCGCACGGGCGAGAACGAGGCATCCAGCACGATGCGCCCGATGATCTTGCCACCTTCGTCGGCATAGCGACGAAGGTTGCCGGGCACATAACCGCGGCCCTTCTCCACCTTGATCTGCATGTCCAGCTTACCCTGCTGCGACAGATGCGCAATCACGTGTTCAGGATTCACAATCTCCACGTCATGCGGCGTCTGGATGTCGGCGGCAGTGACCACACCCTCACCTTCCTTGCGCAGTGATAGCGTGACTTCGTCGCGGTTATGAAGCTTGAACACCACCCCCTTGAGGTTGAGGAGAACGGCAATCACATCCTCCTGCAGGCCGTCGACGACCGAGTACTCGTGCAACACGCCGTTAATGCTCACCTCGGTCGGGGCGTACCCCACCAGCGATGACAGCAATACGCGGCGCAGCGCGTTGCCGAGCGTGTGGCCATAGCCGCGCTCAAACGGCTCCAGGGTCACCTTGGCGCGCAACGGGCCCAGGGCTTCAACTTGGATGGATTTCGGACGAAGCAATGCGGTTTGCATGAATTTCCTTTCAATACCCTCCGCTCGTTACACGGATAAGGCTGACGACTACGAAACAAGGGCGCCACAGCGCCCGGGCAACCCCGTAGCGAACCCGCGAGGGTTCCGCACGGGCTCGCTGCACGGACAGTGCAGATCAACGGGAATAAAGTTCGACAATCAGCGACTCGTTGATGTCGCTTGCAAATTCGTCACGATCGGGTGTCTTCTTGAACACGGCTTCCATCTTGCTTGGGTCGACTTGGACCCACGCCGGGAACCCGTTGCCCTCGGCAAGCTTCAGTGCATCGGCAATCCGCAGTTGCTTCTTTGCCTTTTCGCGAACCGCCACGGTCTGGCCTGGCATGACGCGCGCCGATGGAATATCGAGCACGGTCCCGTCAACCACGATGCCGCGATGGCTCACAAGCTGGCGCGCCTCGGCTCGCGTGGAGGCGAACCCCATGCGGTAGACCACCGTATCCAGACGGGATTCAAGCAGTGTCAGCAGGTTCACGCCAGTGTTGCCGCGCAAGCTCTGGGCCTTCTCATAGGTCCGATGAAACTGCTTTTCCAGCAAGCCGTACATCCGCTTGACCTTCTGCTTTTCGCGCAGCTGCGTGGCGTAGTCCGACTGCCGCGAGCCGGACGTCCGTCCATGCTGGCCGGGTTTCGTGTCGAATTTGGCCTTGGATTCGATGCCGCGGCGCGCACTCTTCAGAAAGAGGTCGGAGCCTTCGCGGCGGGAGAGTTTGGCCTTGGGGCCGAGATAACGTGCCACTTGCTATGTCCTTTAAATCAACTGCCGCAGACGGTGCTGCGGGAGCTTGGGTCGCAAGACCCAAGCAGTGGGCTTGGCGGCGCGAGCACCGCGTTGTACAGATCCTGACTGGCTGCGCTCAGATGCGACGACGCTTGGGCGGGCGGCAACCGTTGTGCGGCACGGGCGTGACGTCGGCAATCTGGATGACCTTGATGCCCAAGCCATTCAACGCACGTACTGCGGACTCGCGCCCCGGGCCGGGACCCTTGATACGCACTTCGAGTTGCTTGATACCGCACTCAATGGCCTGCCGTCCTGCATTTTCCGCCGCCACCTGCGCCGCAAACGGGGTGGATTTGCGCGAACCCTTGAACCCTTGACCACCGGAGGAGGCCCAGGACAACGCGTTGCCCTGGCGATCCGTGATGGTGATGATGGTGTTGTTGAAGGAGGCGTGCACGTGCGCAATCCCGTCCGCGACATTCTTGCGAACCTTCTTGCGCGTGCGCTGCGCCGAACCCTGCGTTGAACCTTTAGCCATGACTTCGTCCTTGTATGCTTATTTCTTCAGCGCTGCAGCGCCCTTGCGCGGACCCTTGCGGGTGCGGGCATTTGTGCGTGTACGCTGACCGCGAACCGGCAGGCCGCGGCGATGGCGCATGCCACGATAGCAGCCCAGGTCCATCAGGCGCTTGATGTTGATTGAGACCTCGCGGCGCAGGTCACCTTCGATGACGAACTGGCCGACTTGCTCGCGCACCTTTTCAAGTTCGGCGTCGGTGATGTCCTTCACCTTTGTCGAATAGGCAACGCCCGCAGCGTCGCAAATCTTGCGCGCCGTGGTACGGCCAATGCCATAGATCGCAGTCAGACCGATTTCAGCGTGCTGATGCGGGGGAATATTGATACCAGCAATACGGGCCATTGGATTCCTCGATTCAAATAAGGCCGGTTAACCCTGACGCTGCTTATGGCGGGGGTCGGTACAGATCACACGCACCACGCCCTTGCGGCGGATGATCTTGCAGTTTCTGCACATCTTCTTGATGGACGCACTAACTTTCATGATTTACCTCGTTTATTTGGCACGAAATACGATCCGCGCACGCGTCAGATCGTAGGGCGTGAGTTCAACAGTGACCTTGTCGCCCGGCAAGATGCGGATGTAATGCATCCGCATCTTGCCGGAAATGTGGCCGAGGACGACATGGCCGTTTTCCAGCTTGACCCGGAAGGTTGCATTGGGAAGA
>JAGWOZ010000016.1 GCA_028870715.1 Betaproteobacteria bacterium
GGTGGGCACTGCATCGGCGTCGATCCCTACTACCTCACGCACAAGGCTGACACGGTCGGGTACCACCCTCAGGTCATCCTGGCTGGACGACGCATCAACGACAGCATGGGGACGTACATTGCTGAGCAAACTGTCAAGCAAATGAGTCAGGCGGGGTATCCGATCCGGGGTGCCAGGGTCATTGTGCTGGGGCTCACTTTCAAGGAAAACTGCCCTGATCTGCGCAACTCCAAAGTCATTGACGTCATCCATGAGCTCCGCTCGTACGGTGTGGAAGTTTTCGTGCATGATCCCATGGCAGCGCCGGACGAGGCCCAGCACGAGTATGGCATCGACCTCGTTTCCTGGGAAAAGCTGCCGCGCGCAGCCGCCATCGTCGCGGCGGTAGCTCACGACCCCTACCGGCAGAAACCTTTGCAGGAGTTTCTAGACAAGCTCGAACCCCGAGGTGTGTTCATGGACGTCAAGGCTGCGTTCGATGCTGGCCAATTGCGCAGCCACGGTCTGTACGTGTGGCGGCTTTGAGGGCGATGGACATGCGCGAGTTCGCTCTTCCCGAAATCCCGCCGGCCTTCGAGCTACGGGAGTCCTTAGCTAGCCCAAGGCGGTGGCTCATCACTGGGTCCGCGGGTTTCATTGGCTCGCACCTTCTCGAACACTTGCTGCGCGCCGGGCAGGAGGTCGTGAGCCTTGATAACTTCGCCACGGGTTATCAACGCAATCTGGATGAGGTGCACCGCATTGTGGGTGAAAGCGCATGGGCACGCCATCGCTTTATCGAGGGCGATATCGTTGACCCGCAAAGCTGCCGCGATGCGTGCGAGGGCGTGGATATTGTGCTGCATCAGGCAGCACTCGGTTCGGTGCCACGTTCGATCGAAGACCCACTGCGCACTCATGCAGTTAATGCCACGGGTTTTCTCAATATGCTCGTCGCCGCACGCGACGCCCGCTGCGCTCGATTTGTCTTTGCGGCGTCCAGTTCCACCTACGGTGACCATCCAGGGCTGCCCAAAGTTGAAGATCGCATTGGCAATCCGCTTTCGCCTTATGCCGTCACCAAATATTTGGACGAGCTGTATGCCGGTGTGTTTACGCGCACCTACCGGATGCAGACCGTGGGTCTGCGCTATTTCAATGTATTCGGACCTCGGCAAGACCCGAATGGTGCCTATGCTGCTGTCATTCCCAATTGGGCAAGCCGCATCGCGCGCGGCGAGTCCTGTTTCATTAATGGCGACGGCGACACGACCCGTGATTTCTGCTATGTCACCAATGTGGTGCAGGCCAATTTGCGCGCTGCCCTCGTTCCAGCCGAGGGGGAGTGCCATGATCTGTTCAACATCGCATTCGGCGAGCAAATCACGCTTAATCAGCTCCACGCGTTACTCGGCCACGAGCTGCAGGGCCTGATACCGGGCCTTGCCGTCCTTCCACCCCAATACCGTGACTTCCGCAAGGGTGATGTTCGACATTCGCTGGCCGACATCACGAAGGCGCGCAAGCGCTTGGGCTACGCTCCGACCCACAGCGTGCGCCAAGGCTTGCATGAGTCAATGCCCTGGTATGTGCAGCAGCGGGATGCCCAAGGGGTGCCCGAACACTGATCATCGCGAGTGAAGAGATCGATCGAGTAACGCGTGCTGAGCAAGTGGATGGAGCACAATGCCGATGCGTTAAGGGCGCGGTTGCATCAACCGTCGTCGTTCGATGCCTTGGTCTGCAACTCTACGTGAGCCCCTTTTGCGTGGGGCATCCGTGCGGGGTGGCCCACGTGTGCCAAACCGTTTTTACCATGCCTTCTGCGGATTGAGTCATAACAAGAATTGGCCCCGCTTTGTTCGACATTGCGTTGCCAATCCTCGTGTGCCATCACAAAAAATGCGTGGCGGAGCATCAAACAGCTTGATCTCGGCTACCCCTTATACGCTGGCAATTCGATCACATAAGTGTCCACAATGGCATTCGGATTGATGACTGGGCTGCTTGGGTTTGCGCTGCCCCAATCGCTTTGGAACAGAACACGCGTACCGCTAGGGCTGATGGTCACGTTTGGCTGCGCCCAGTAATTGGAGTTCGACGCATTGCTGTAATTGCCAGTTGAGCGGTGATGGGCCACACGGAAGATGCCGCCGTTATCGACATTGGCAACAAGAACTTCTTGGTCGAGATAGGTCATTGGGCTTCCCGAGACGGACGGATTGGGTCCGTTGCAGTTGCCGGTTGATCCGCTTGGGCATCCAACAATTCCAGCCGCTAGCCAACCAGGATTCTTGTAGGCGCGGCCACTAACCAACGTTCCACCGGGCGGATAGGGATCACCCGCCGCAGGCCCTATAAGGGTGTTGACTGTGCCTCCCTTCGTGAGATTTGCCCATACCAGGGTTCCTGTTGCGCCCCCCGACGGCACATCGAACTGCACGCCTACGATAATGTCATCGCCGGCGGCATTGCGAAGCAAGTCGCTGTGCTGGGTTCCGTCGAACGGAAGCGTGCGCAGCACCTTGTTCGTGACTGCGTCAAGGATTTGGACCCCACTCGTGTCCTTATAAAAATAACTTCCACGCCCCGATGGAAGCGCTTGGGGCACATCGGCCTCTACCGTGAATGGGCTCCCTATGGTGTTGCTCGAAATTCTGTAGCTGAATGCGGCATAGGCTGCTGAGCCGCCTGGGCCGTTTTTATTCAGATAGGCACCAAGGCCGATGAGATCATTGTCTTCACTCATTGCAAACGGATCTTCGCCGCCTGAAACCACGGTGATTGTCCCTGCGCCCGAAACAGCACCGGCCAACAACCCACCGCTTTTGAAATCGTTGGCGAAGTCGTGGATCACGGTCTGAGTGACCTGCACTGCGGTAATCGTGCCGTTGGATGCCTTCGCACTTGGAACTATATTGGCCTGGGTGAGTTGGTTGACCCATGTGCCGTTGGGCTGCCCGTTGTTGACGTAATAAAGAACCTGTGGGTTGGTCGTGGACCAATAGAATTGCTCAACGTCAGCTGGGTTGATTGGGAGGAATTGGATGAACGCGTAGGATTTTCCATCGAATAGTCCCCAACTTCCTGCAACGCCTGTTGAACTTAAAGGCTGCGAAACGTAAAGAATCAAAAGCGTCTCGTCAGCATTCCACGCTTGGGTCGTGGGATAGACAGGGATGGCGATCTGCGAATTCCAGTCCGCCTTGGCATCCGTGATACGGAGCATTCTCGTGCCGAAGTCAGGGTCAGTAAAATACTTCAGCTTTGGCTGCTTCGCCAGTGGGGAGTAGGGAATCAGCGTTTTTCCATAATTCTTTAGATCGGTCGGTACTGTGGTATTGCTTTGCGTGGAAGATGCCGGCAATCCATTCAATGCTGTCGATCCGCCGCCACAAGACGCCAACGCGCCAATGGCGGGGAGGCTAAGCAGGGAATGTTGGATAAAACGGCGGCGCGAATGCTTCATGGGGGTGTTCTCCAAAAATTGCAAAAATACGTCTAATTCCATCCCCCCGAGGATGCTGCGTGAGCCGGCGAGTTGCGGAGGTGGAAGAGTTCCACATCACACTGCCTTGTTTGCACGGTCGTTCTAGCCCGTCCAAGGTGACCGGTGGCATCCGTGCCCGCACGGATGAGGTTCCAAACCCACCAATTTGAATCGAACTGTAAAGAAGAAGTGTAGCAGAGTCTCACTCAAGACCCTCGGTCCATTCGGAGCCCGCACTGAGCCCGGCCCCAGAAACGGGCTCCTTTGCTGGGTCTTTGAACGCCGGCATGGAGAATGGATCGTAATGAACGCCACACTGCATGCTGAACATCAGAGCAGCTCAGGCTGGCTGAACGCCGAAGTGGACCGGACATTCGACTCGTCCTTGGCCGTTGGCCGTCCGACGCATGATCTTGAGAGGGCATGGCTTGCCGTCCAGGAAAGACATGCACTTGGCGCTCTTGGCGATGGGTGCGAAAGTTCCCGGCACAGGCATAGGCGACGCGGGGCGTGCGCTTCACGCTGGGGCATGACCACGCACAGGACTGTATCAGCGTGATTGGGCGCATGCCCCCAATAGACCAAGCGTTCGGCAGCGCTACGCAGATGGCAGTGTCGGCAAGACTCGCGGTGCCGATTGATGCCCTGCTGCGTTTGTGCGTGGTCTCCGCTCCGCACGCCGCTGGCTTTTACCCACACTCGATAAATTCAGGCGCGGGATTCACGGTCACGGGAGCGGAATTGCATTCACGGCGCCGTTATTCCCGTCCGTGAAATAGAGATTGGTGCCATCCTGCGCCAGGTAGAACGGCTGGTCAGGGTTAACGCTAACCGTCGAGACGGCCGAGCCGGTCGCCATGTCGATCTTGCTGATGGTTTCGGCTTGATAGTCGGCCACGTAAATGTACCCACCTGACCCCGTGATGCCGCTCGGGTAAAGGAAGCTCTTGGAGAGAATCGGGCTGAACGATGTTGTGGGGCTCTGCGCACTGCTTACGATGGGCCACTCGCCAAAGACGCCGTTTGAACTGCTCGCATAGACGCAGTTGCAGTTGGCATCTGCGTAGACGCTCACAGGATTGTTGTTCTCACTTGGCGGGTACGCATACGCTGCGATGATGACGTTTTGCGAGGGTGAGGGATTCGTCGAGATTTGGAGAACGTCCCCGTTGGCGCGATTGGCGACGAAAAGCGAATTGCCATCGGGAGAAACGGCGATGCCATCTGGATTGTCCAGCTGTGGGGATGAAGGTGAAAGATAGAAGTACGTAGGGACACCCGAGGATGTAGGGAAAATCGAGTTAACCGCTAACGGCTTGACAATACCGTCAATAGCGCCACCACTACCGGCGCTGATCGATATGGACTCAATGTAGCCGTCCCAACTTGCCACGTATAGGGTCGTGCCATTCGGCGAAACGGCTAAGCCTGTTGGCGATGTGAGTGGCGGGGCTCCCAATTGGTAGGTCAGCGAGATGGGAGTAACAGGGTGCGTGGGGTCGCTCAGGGAAATCGCGCTGATCGAGTTACCCGCAGTGTTGGCAACATAGAGCGTGCTGCCGTAAACCGCGAGGCCTTGTGGATAGGCTTGCCCCGAGCTAACCGTCCCGCTCGTTCCTGAACCACTTGTAGACGAGCCCGAGCCTCCCCCGCCTGAATAAATCGTGGTGATTGTGGTGCCAGTGGGGCTGGTGGCCGTGGTGCTCGTGCTGGTCGCGGTACCACTTGGGCTCGTTGCCGTACCGCCACCCCCACCACCACACCCAGTGAGAAGTAGGCTAACGGCCATGGTGAAAAGTAAGGCTAAGGTGCGCATGATGCGGTTCCCTTTAGGGCGAGGCCCCTGCCGGCACGATGACGGATTCGGAAGCTTCGATCGTGGGTACTGTGCCATACAAACGCAAACAAGTCGCTCCCGGGATCGGGGGAGTGACGAGGCTCAACTTCATTTCAATTGAAGCGCCACGAACCCGCTGTGGCTGAATGGGATCTGCAGCATGGTCAGGCCAATCTCGGCGTGGCCTTCAAGCTTGTAGGGTACCGTGCCGTCAGGTGCAGCCGTGGCCAGCACGCCAAGCAGGCTGGCACTGTCCACGTTGAGCTGCACCGGGACGCTGGCTTGGCCTTGAGCGGGAATGATCACGGGCTCAGTGCTCTGGCCGCGGGCCACGTCCACACCACCCAGCCAGCAGTGAAAGCGCAGCGCTTGCAGGGGCAGCCCCAATCCGCCCTGATTGCGCACGGACAGCAGCAGATCGACCACCGCATTGCTTCCCTGCAAGGCGATGCGCGTCACGCTCGCGATGGAAACCTCGGGCGCGTTCTGTGCGAGCGCAGGCCTGCACGAGGCGCCGACCATTAGCAAGATGACAAAGGCCGCGACGCGCGACAGAGCGGTCATGTCTCAGTGCCCTGCATAGTCGACCAGGGTGAACAGTCGAAGCCCCGCCGCACGCAGCGCGGCCGACCCGCCAAGTTCGGGAAGGTCCACGATGGCCGCACCTTCGATCACCTGGCCGCCGAGCTTTTCCAGAAGGCGTTTGCCAGCCATCATCGTGCCACCAGTGGCAATGAGATCGTCAATGAGCAGCACACGACTGCCGGGTTTCACGGCGTCGGTGTGGATTTCGACTGTCGCGCTGCCATACTCGAGCTCGTAGGTCTCGGACACCGTGGCAAACGGCAGCTTGCCCTTCTTGCGGATGGGCACGAAGCCGACGCCCAGTTCGTAGGCGATCACCGCACCGAGAATGAAGCCGCGCGCGTCGATGCCGGCCACAACGTCAGGCCGCAATTCGGGCGCCATATAGCGGTGCACGAACTGGTCGATGAGGATGCGAAAGACCCGCGGATCCTGGAGCAGTGGCGTGATGTCGCGAAACTGCACGCCCGGCGCGGGCCAGTCCGGGATCGTGCGGATGTGTTGGCGCAAATAGTGATTGACGTCCATTAGGGGTCGGCTCCTAGCCGGTGGAAAATTTCAGGGCACGTAGCCTGGTGGCGTGTCTGCGTCGACAGGCATGGCCCGGGCCGTACCGAAAACATCCTGGTACGACGCGTAGGACGCGCCCGACAGGACTGGCAGCAGCACCAGAAGCCCCAGGCCAGCGGGAATCATCGCAATCAGGCTGATGGGAATGAGCAGCAGCGTGAACAGGACCAGGGCCCCGACATTGGCGAAGCCCGCCTTGGCCGACAGCACGATGGCGTCCCACGGTTGCACACCACCGAGCGCCACCAGCGTGTTGACGAACCAGAAGGCCACATTCAGCAGGAACAGCGCTGCCAGCGCAAGCAGCATCAGCGTGAACAGGCCGCCGGCCATCGCGCCCATGCCGGCCATCATGCCCGCGCCAGGCGACAGGACGTGTGACAAGGCACCCATGCTGGCCAGGCCCACGCCGAACATTGCACCCAGACCCAGGACGAACACCGCACCGAAGGCGCCACCCAGCACCAGCACCAGCACGGACGCCACCAACAAAGGTCGGATCCGCTTTCGCCACAATTGTGCCGATTCCTCGAAAGCTCCCTCCGTGGCGGGCTCCACGGGCATGCCTTGCGGGGTCATGGTTTGAGCCTGCACCCATCGCCGACGCAAAAAGGAGGCGAACACAGCACCTAGCGCGAAGAGCGGCAGGCTCAACCATTGGGAGAGCAGGCCACCGAGAGGCAGCGCGCGCAACACGACCAGGATGACCAGCAGGGCTACAGTCATCCCCACCCATGGAAGCGGTGCGCGCAGGAAGGTACGCCAGCCTTCTGCCCACCAGACAATGGCTTGGCCGGCTGGCACGCGGCGATAGGGCAGAAGGGGTGAAGCGGATGGATTGGCAGACACCGGCATGGGAATCCCCTAGGATGCAACCCCGCCATTATCCGTTCCGTCAGACTTGCTCGATCATGCGCAAACATGATCGAAGCTGACTTCCTGCTTCGCCGAGGCCGGTTTCGCCTTGGGCTTGCGCCCAAGGCCAGAGCCTTCCTCTCCGCAGGCGGACACCGCGGAACTCGCGGCCAGATTCTTCAGGTTCACGGCGGCGTTCACGTCGCGATCGTGCATGACGCCGCACGCCGGACACGTCCAGTCACGCGCCGACCGCGGCAGCACATCGAGCACATGGCCGTATGCCGAGCATGTCTTGCTGCTCGGGTAGAAGCGATCGGCGACGATGACTTCACCGCCGCGCATGGCGGCCTTGTATTCGACCTGGCGACGCAGCTCGCCAAAGCCCATGTCGGCAATCGCCCGAGCCAGATGCCGGTTGCGCACCATGCCGCGCACGTTCAGGTCTTCGAGCACGACAATCGAGAACCGGCGTGTCAAATCGGACGTGAGCTTGTGCAGACCGTCAGCGCGCAGGTTGGCGATGCGCGCATGCAGCTTTGCCAGCTTCGCCTTCGCCTTGCGTCGATTCGCCGATCCCTTGACCTTGCGGCTCAGGGAGCGCGACGCGCGGCGCAGGCGGGCCAGCAGCATCGCCAGTGCCTTGGGACCGTGAACCAGTTCTCCCGTGGACAGCACAGCCAACGCCTTGACGCCCAGGTCCACACCCACGGCGCCTTGGTTTTCGGCTTGGCGCAGGTGCGAAGTGTCTTGGGTCTCGACAGCGATGGATACGAACCAGCCCTCGGCGACACGGGAGACGGTTGCCGAGGTGATCTTGCCTTCAAAGCGCAAGGGTTCGCGCATGCGCACCCAGCCCAAAGCCGGAATGCGAATGCGGGAGCCTTCGACGCTGAACTGATCGTTGGTGAGGGTGAAGCGGTCGTGCACGCCTTTCTTGCGAAAGGCTGGGTACTTCGCGCGTTTCTTGAAGAGGTTCTGGAACGCCTCGCCAAGCTGGATGATCGCCATCTGCGGTGCGTTCTTGGTGACTTCGAGCATCCAGGGGAACTGCTCGCGCTTGATGGCGTTGAGCTGGCGACGTAGCGCCAGCTGCGAGGGTTTGGGAAACGCTGGATCTGCCTTTGCAGCCTCGTACTGACGTTTCCACTCGGCCAGTGCCCAGTTGTAGGCGAAGCGCGCAACGCCGCACGCACGAGCGAAATACGTGGCCTGAACCTTGTTCGGATCGAGCGCGATCTTGTGGGCCAGGATCATGCCGCACCTTCCACGACACCGCGCACCGCGTCGATGAGTTTCTGGTTCTTGGGCGAGCGCGCCCCGTACAGCCGCGCCGAGAACACGGTGATGATGTCCAAAACGTCTTTCGCCACATCTTCCTCGAAGGTCGAATCCTCTCCTTGGTTGAGGATGACGACCTCGACGCCCTTGGCCTCGCAGATCGCAAAGACAAGCTCCGCGCCAAAGCGCAGCAGCCGATCCTTGTGCGTGATCACCAAGCGCCCGACTTCGCCGCCAATGATGGCGTCTAGCAGACGCTTGAGCCCTTTCTTGTGGTCGTTCATGCCCGAGCCCAGGTCGGCGATCACCTCGAATGTCCAGCCTTGGCGGGCGCAGTAGATTTCGAGCACCTGCTTCTGGCGCTCCAGATCGTCCGTCTGGTCGTGGCTCGACACACGGGCATAGGCCACGGTGCGCCTGGCGGACTCGTCCGCCGCACGGAACAACTCCGGCTTGAGCCGCGCCAAGTCGTAGCGGCGGCGACCACCAGCCGTGCGCTCGTCAGGCAAAAGCCGTCCCTCGCGCTCCCAGCGGCGCAGCGTTTGGGCTGACACGCCCAGCGCATCGGCTGCATCCTGGATCGGAACGAGTTTGCGAGACATGGTCATATTGTATATGAGTGCGCAAGAGTGCGCAAATACAGTTCAAGCTGTTCGAACCCCCTGGGAAGGCGCAGCCCATCGCCATCGCTGTTTTCGACTTTAATTGCACGGAACATCATGACGTGACGGGCGCTTGGCGCGACGCCGTGGCGCAACGTTCTCAACCAACGCAAAGACTTGCATGATCCACACAACCTTGATGAAGACATTGGGCATTCGCCATCCGGTGATCCTCGCACCCATGGGCGGGGTTTCGGGCGGACGATTGGCGGCAGCCGTCTCCAACGCGGGCGGGTTGGGCCTGGTGGGCGGCGGCTACGGCGACCCCGCGTGGCTCGACACCGAACTGGCGATCGCCGCCAAGGCGGCGACGCAGCCCTGGGGGGTGGGATTGATCACCTGGACGGCAAACCAGCAACGCGTCGAGCAGTGCCTGCGCTACGGACCCGCAGCGTTCATGCTGTCGTTCGGCGACCCAAGGCCCTATGCGCGAGCAATCAAGGCCGCGGGCTGCGCGCTCATCTGTCAGGTCCAGGATCTGGCCGGCGCCCTGCTGGCGCGTGACGCCGGTGCCGACATCGTCGTCGCCCAGGGTACCGAGGCGGGCGGGCATGGGGGGCTGCGCTCCACGTTTCCACTCGTGCCCGCGGTGGTCGACGCCGTGGCGCCCATCCCGGTTGCCGCCGCCGGCGGCATTGCCGACGGCCGCGGCCTGGCCGCAGCCCTCATGCTCGGCGCGCAGGCAGCGCTCATCGGCACGCGCTTTTATGCCTGCAGCGAAGCCCTTGGAAGCGATGAGGCCAAACGCCGCATCGCAGCGGGCCACGGCGACGAGACCGTGCGCACCCGCGTGTTCGACATCGTGCGGGGATACGACTGGCCGGCCCCCTACACCGGGCGGGCGTTGCGCAACGATTTCCTGCAGCGATGGCACGAGCACGAGCCGGAGCTGCAGACCCAGGCCGCTGCCCTGCGCGATCCCTTCTTGTCGGCAGCAGCGCTGGGCGACTGCGACACGGCCATGGTCTGGGCGGGCGAAGCCATCGATCTCATCCACGACATTCCAAGCGCGGCGTCGCTGCTTGCAAGCATCGTCGCCCAGGCCGAGTCGCAAATCCGCCAAGCGCATGCAGCGCTCGCCCTCTAGCGGCGCCAAATTGGTACGCTAACGATCGTGCCGCAAGACCCTGCGGGCACGCACCACCCTTGTTGCGTTCGCGTTCGAGCCCAACCCAACCCAAATCAAACCCAGGCATCCGCACATCATGGCCGTCGAATCGATCCACATCCAGGGAATCCCCATCCCCGTGTCGCGCGTGGGGCTTGGCACTTGGGCCATCGGGGGCTGGATGTGGGGTGGCGCCGACGATGAGGCGTCGATTGCCACCATTCGAGGGGCCATCGAGCGCGGCGTCAACCTGATCGACACCGCGCCGGTCTACGGCTTCGGACACTCCGAGGAGATCGTCGGGCGCGCGCTCGAAGGCATCCGCGACCGCGCGGTCATCGCCACCAAAGTGGCACTGCAGTGGGACGGCGGCAGCATCACGCGCAATTCCAGCGCGGCGCGGATCCGCCAGGAAGTCGAGGACTCGCTGCGCCGCCTGCGCACCGACCGCATCGATCTGTACCAGGTCCACTGGCCCGACCCGAGCGTTCCGTTCGAGGAAACCGCCGCCGCGCTGGAGACGCTGCGGCGCCAAGGCAAGATCCTCGCCATCGGCGTGAGAAATTACGCACCGGCGCAGATGGACGGCTTTGCCAGCGCGGCGCCGCTGGTCGCCGTGCAGTCGCCGTACAACCGGTGCGCGCGCGCCATCGAAGCCGACGTGCTGCCCTACGCGCGCAACAAGGGCCTTGTCGTGCTGGCCTATGGGGCGCTGTGCCGCGGCTTGCTGTCGGGCCGCATGCGCGGCACGACCACCTTCAGCGGTGATGACTTGCGCCGCGCCGACCCCAAATTCCAGCAGCCGCGCTTTGGCGAATACCTGGCCGCGGTGGATGCGCTTGCCGAACTCGCCCGTGACACCTATGGCAAATCGGTGCTGGCCCTGGCCGTGCGCTGGGTTCTGCAGCAAGGCCCGACGATTGCACTGTGGGGGGCGCGCCGGGCCGATCAGCTGGCGGCGATCGATGAGGTGTTCGGGTGGAGCATCGCTGCAGCCGACCTGGCCCGCATCGATGCCCTGCTTGCGCAGCACGTCCTGCATCCGGTCGGCCCCGAATTCATGGCGCCGCCGGTGCGCACGCCCCACGCCTGAGCTCGGCGCGGCCTCCATGGCCCGCCGCCGCTGCGCTTGCCCCAGGATGCCGGGTTGCGGGCCGCCGGCGCGCCTTGCCGCCGCGCCGATTCCTCGACCGGGACTGCGACACACGCCACCTCACCCCAAAGAGCAGCCGACGCATGACAACACGCCAGCCAGTGGATCGCCGCTCGATCCTTGCGCTCAACGCCGTATCGACGCTTTCCCAGGTCGGGCAGTATGGCATCGGCTTCGTCGTGCTGCCGCTGTGGTTCGCGCAACAGGGCCTTGGCCCCTCGCGGCTTGGGCTCATCACCGCGCTGCCGTGGGTGGGCATGCTGGCCGGTCTGGCGGTGGGACCGCGATGGATCGCGCGCAGCAGCCCCCGGCGTGTGGTCGCCCTGGGCCTGGCCTGCACGCTCATCGCCTTCGTGGTCATTCCGCGTTCGGCCGGGGCCGCATGGCTGATCGCTTCCGCCCTGGCGGGGCTTGGCATCGGGCTGCGCTGGATCGCGCTCGAGCCCTGGCTCTACGGGCTCGTCCCGGCGCAAGCGCGCGGCCGGGTCGTCGGCTTGCATGAGACGCTGATCGGCCTTGCGCCCATCATCGCCCCTTCCCTCGTCGGCTGGTTTGGAACGGGCCCAAGCGCGGTATTCACCATCGGGCTTGCCTTCACCGCGCTGGCTGCGCTGCCGTTGGCGCTGGCCCGGCGACCCCAGGCACGGCAACAACCGCAGGCCGCCCCGGGCACGAGCCTGCGGCCTGCGGCGCGCGCGGCCCCCAAGCCCAGCGTCCTGCTCGCGCTCGGGCTTGCCATCGCCATGGCCGGCGGTCTCGTCGAAGGCGCATTCGCCGGCCTGTTTCCGCTGTTTGGCACGGCGCGCGGATTGGGCGCGGCGCAAATCGCCTGGCTGCTGTCCATCTTCGGCGCCGGCGGCCTGCTCTTTCAATACCCGCTCGGCTGGCTGGCCGATCACCGGGGCCTGCGCCTGACGGCGATGCTGTGCACCGTGGGCACGGCGCTGGCCCTGGCGGTGCTGGCCCTGCCTGCGGCCGTGGGTCCGCTGGCGGTGGCGCTGTTCGTCCTGGGCGGCTTTCTCACCGCGTTCCTGACGCTGGCAATGATTGCCGCCACCGACACCGGCCACGACAACCCGGCGGCGACCTTCAGCCGCATCACGATGACGTACACGGCCAGTTCGGCGCTCGGCCCGCTTGTGGGCGGCGCCGTGATGCAAACGCTCGGCGGCTCCGGGTTCGTCGCACAAATGGAACTCGCCCTGGTCGCGCTGGCCGCCTACATCGTCTGGGGCAGGCGCAAGCGGCAACCGGATTAACCCGCACGGGTGCTTGCTCCATGGAGACCCCAATCTTCCTGCGGCCGATATTGCATTACCATCGGCACATGGCCCAAGTTTGTTGATGGAGGGTCGCAAACCCAGGCAAGCAAGAGGGAGTGGATGCCCAGGATGAAGGGTCTGAAAGGACGATTTGCATGACACCAGATTCACTGCTCACCATTGAGGAAGCGTCCAAGTTTCTTAACGTGAGCAAAACGTCGTTGCGCCGGTGGACCAAATTGGGTCAGTTGCCGTGCGTGCGCATTGGGGCGCGGCAAGAGCGACGCTTCAAGACGTCTGATCTCCAGTCTTTTCTGATTGAGCCAGCGGCGGCGCACGCGCCAACCCACAAGCTCCCGGCCACCGGAAGCTTGGACCCACTCGACGCGCTCGACGCAGCCGCGGCGCAAAGCATCCCCCGCCATGTTTGTCTGCATTACCGCACGCCCAGCGAACTCTGGGCTTTGTTTCTCCCCTACGTCAAGCAGCATCTGGAGCGCGACGCTCCCATGTTTTATATCCACCGCGAAGGGTGCCGCGACGAGGTGATCGCTGCGTTGGCGGGCCTGGGCTATGACGCGAAGGAACTCATCGCACAGGGACGCTTGACGCTGCTTGAGCCGTCCCAGGCGTACCTCAGGGATAGGCGGTTCTCGGCGCAACGGATGATCGAGTTCATGGACGCGGCAATCCAGGAGCACATCCGGCTCGGCTTTGGCGCCATGCTGATCGCCGGAGAAATGAGCTGGTACCTGAGCGGCGCTGACGGGGTGCAGGAGATGATTCCCTATGAAGACGCGCTCAACAGCATGCTTCTTCAATACCCGGATGTCACGATCGTGTGCCAATACGACATCAACCGGCTGTCCGCCGAAGTCAACCTGGGGGCGATTTGCTCGCATACCCATGTCCACATGGCGGACCGATTCGTGCAAGGCTTCTACGGGAAGTAAGGCACCAGGACACGAATCTTTGGCGCGATTCGACAGCGCGGCGGAAGTCGCGATCACGCCATGCGCCGCGCTGCCCTCAGGCTGGTCACGCGGGAAGCCACCGCGACAACGCCATGCGTTTCGCGGCGGGCGGATTCAGGCCATTTTGTACAGGACATCTCCGGCAAGTTGGACCGGCGCCAGTACCGGAGAAAATGGTGGGGCATAGGCCAAATCCAGATCGGCGAGATCGTTGGCGTGGAGCTTGCCCCAGATGGCGGTTGCCAGAATATCCACGGTCTTGTCGACGGCATCCTCCCCGCTGACTTCTCCCCCCAGCACAAGGCCGGTGCCGCGCTGCACCGTCAGGACAATCTTCAGCGTGCGGGATGCGCGCATGTAGCGCGCGCGGCTGGGCGCCTCGAGGACTTCCGTGACGGGGTCGAAACCCGCGGCCAGCGCCTGCGCATGGTTGAGGCCCGTGCGCGCCACGGCGAGTTCAAAGACCCGGAAAATTGCCGTGCCGAGCACACCGGGGAAAGCGGCGGTGCCCCCCGTCATATTGATGCCGGCAACCCGACCCTGACGGTTGGCCACATCGCCAAGCGGCATCCACACGGGAGCATTGGTCAGCCAATGCCTTGACTCCACACAGTCGCCGGCTGCGTACACATGCTCCACATTGGTGGCCATGCGGGAGTCCACAGCGATGGCGCCGGTCGGTCCAAGGCTCACGCCCGCCGCCGTGGCCAGCTGCGTGCGGGGCCGCACCCCCATGGCGGCCAGCACGACGTCAGCCGCCAGCGCCGTGCCATCCGCAAGCACCACCCGCCCGTCGTCAAGCCCCACAACGCGCTGCCCGGTCAGCACCTCGGCGCCGTGCTGCTCCAGGGCCTCACGCGCCGCTTGCCCAATGGCCTCGGCAAAGTTCGGGAGGAGGCGCGGCATCATTTCCACGAGGCACACCTGGAGCCCACGCCGCAACAGCGTTTCGGCCATTTCCAGGCCGATGTAGCCGCCGCCGATGATCACCGCGCGCTGCATGGCCGGCAGGATCTGCGACAGGTGATCCGCGTCGGCAATGGAGCGCAGGTACGCAACGACGGGCGTGGAACCGATGCGAGGAATGTCCAGCGCCATGGCCTGGGCGCCTGTGGCCAGCAGCACGTTGTCGTAGGGCTCGTCATAGGTGCGGCCCGTGGTCCGGTCGCAAATGCGCGCGCTGGCGCGATGCACATCGAGCTGCTCGACGTGCTGCGACGTTCTCACCTCAATGCGCTCGCGCGCAAATGCCTCCGGTGTGCGGGCGATAAGTCTGTGGCGGTCAATGCCCTCGTCTTGCGCCAGCCAATACGGAAGCCCGCAGGCCGAGTACGAGATGTTCAACTCATCTTGCACCAGCACGATGTGCGCAGACGGATCCCTTCGGCGTGCGACTGCTGCGGCTTTCGCGCCAGCAGCCACACCGCCGATGATCAAAAGGCGATTGGCCATGACAGGCTGTCTCCCGGTTGCAAGGGGCGATGAAGACGTTGCGACGTGCCGAAAGCGTGCTCAGCGACCATGCGCCGCCCAGTGGCCCGCAAACAGGCTCTCATCCGTGACGGGCGTCGCCCCTGGGTTCACCAGGCGCGAGACCCACGTGTAGTTCAAGAAGTGCCGAACATTGACGTTTTCCGTCGTGATGTTGCCGCCCCAGGTTCCACACGACAAGGACAGGGTGTAGGGCATGCCGTTGCGCGGGCTGCCGGCGCCTTCGTTCAGGTCTTGATTGACCATCACGCGCGCCGTGCGCGTGCCCATGGCAAGCGCCTCGACATGTGCATCATTGGTGGTGTGAATGCCGCACGTGTGGCCGAGGCCTTGGTAGCCGGTGATGGCGTTGACAAGATCCACGGCCTGCGCGATGGAGCCGTCATAGCGATAAGCGGCCAGAACCACGGACAGTTTTTCGCCCGAGAATGGGTGCGCGGGCCCGGTTCCATCGTCCTCGACGATCAGAAACGTCGCTCCTTGGGGAATCGCGAACCCGGCGAGCTTGGCAATGTGCGAGGCCGATTTGGCGATGACATCCAGCACCGGGATCGCCTGGCCTGGCGTGGGCCACATGAGCCGTTGCAGCTTGGCCTTTTCATCGCTGTTGAGCACGTAGCCGCCGCGCGCCATCAGCTTGGTCAGCAGGGACGCATAGATGGATGCATGCGCAACCAGCGCGTTGTCGGCCAGGCAACTTGTGGCGAAATCGAACACCTTGGCCCGCGCGATCATCGCGGCCGCATCATCGAGATCGCCCGTTTCGTCTACCACGTGCACCCCGTTGCCGACGCCCACACCGTATGCCGGCGTGCCCGAACTGTAGGCGGCCTTGACCATCGCCTCGCCTCCGGTTGCCACCACCAGATCCGCCTGCCGCATCAGCTCCGCCGTCTTGCCAATCGAAGGGCGCGTCACGATCTGGATCAAATCCTCGGGAGCCCCCACTTTCTTGCAGCCCTCGCGCATGAGCTGCACGGCCAGCGCCGACGTACCTGCCGTGCGCGGGTGTGGCGCAACGATGATGGCGTTGCGGCCCTTGAGCGCGGCCAGCGCGTTCACCGGAGGAGTGGCATCCGGGCCCGTGGTTGGAATGAGCGCGGCAATCACGCCGACGGGTTTTGCGATCTTGACGATCCCCCGCTCGGGAAGCTCCTCGCAGACTCCCACCGTCTTTTGCCCCTGCATGTCCCGAATGGTGCCGGTCACGCGGTTGCGAATCTTCATGACCTTGGACTCGTAGTTCCCAAAACCGCCTTCGTCCACCGCGGCCCTGGCCAATGTTTCCTTGTGCTTGACGACGTTCCATCCAACCGCAAGCACAAGTGCATCCACTTGCTCTTGCGTGTAATGATTGATGGCCTCTTGCGCCGCACGCGCGCGCTCCATGAACGCGGCGATTTCCGCTTGAGCATCGGTTTTTGCTGCCGTTGTATCGGTCTGACTCATGTCTCCATCCTTTTTGTGCGCATGCGCGCGTCAACAACAAGAAAACGATCGCCGCTTGCCAGCAGCGGGTTCACATCCACCTCAAGGCACCAGGGGGCACGCGCGAACATTTGCGAGAACGCGCTCACCAGGCGTGCCAGCGCAGGGATGTCCACAGCCGTGGCCCCCCGGTAGCCGTCCAGCGCGCGGGCCCCGCGCAAGCGTTGAATTGCCTGCAGCGCCGCTTCCGGACTCAAGGGCGCAAGCGCCATCTGCACGTCCGCCAGCAGCTCCGTCCACACCCCACCGAGCCCAATGACCACCAGCGGGCCGAATGTGGCGTCCCGAATCCCGCCAAGAATGATCTCGACACCGGGCTGCGCCTGCGCCTGCACCAGGACGGGACCCGGGCCGAGGCTCGACTCCAGGGCCTGGAAACAGGCTTGCACGGCGCGTGCATCGCGCAAACCCAGGTGCACCGCTTTGGCTTCGCTTTTGTGGAGCAGACCGGGGCGGATGGCCTTGAGCACGCAGGGCATTCCGAGCGCCTCCGCCGCGCTTGCGGCGCACGCAGCATCGTGCGCCACGCGCCAGGCCGCCACGGGCAGGCCCCAGAGCTCGAGTTCGCTCAACGCATGCTCGGGCGCCAGCCAGCCATCGGCTTGCGGAGCATGGTGCTGCGCAAGCGCACCTGCCTCCAGGCTCGAGGCGGGCTCGACCGTGCGCTGGCCGCACAGCGCCAGGACCCGCGCCGTGCGCGCCGCCCACTCATGACAGGGAAGCCCGGCCGCCAGCAGCTTGTCGCGCACCGCCGCCCCCTCGGCCGGCGCCACCCAGCACACGTGCACAGGCTTGCGCATTCCAAGCGCCTGCGCCTGGCGCGTTTCGGCAATGATCGCATCGGCCACGGCCATGTCCAGTGCCGAGCGTTGCAGCAGAACCGGCACAACGGCATCGATCTCGTCACTGGCCAGCAGCGCACGCAGGGTTTGGCCATACATCTGGGCAAAGCGTGGCCAGGCCGTCGTGACATCGACGGGATTGAGCGCGGATCCATGCGGGGGAAGGTGCCTGGCGACGACTGCCTGCAGCGAAGGAGAAAGCGCCGGCACGCGCAACCCCTGCGCCTCGCACAGATCCGTCAACTCCGCGCCGGTGCCTCCGGAGTTCGTCACGATCGCGACCCGGTTGCCCTGCCATGGCGGCTGCATGTCCAGCGCCGCAGCCACGTCAAACAGTGTCATCCCGTCATCCACCATGATCGCCCCGGCCTGGGTGAGGGCCGCGTGGATCACGCCGTAGCTCTGCGCCAAGGCTGCCGTGTGGCTTGAGGTGGCGCGCGCGCCGCCCGCCGTGCGTCCGGTTTTCAGGATGACCACCGGCTTGGACGGCGTGATCGCTTGAAGCGCCCGCACCAGACCAGGCCCATCGGCGATCGACTCCAGCACCAGCGCGATGACCCGGGTGTGCACGTCCTGGCCAAACACGGCCAAGGCGTCGAGCTCATTGACGTCGGCCTTGTTGCCCGCGGAGAGCACGTTGGCAAAGCCGATCGCTCCCTCCTGGGAGCGCGAAAACGCCGCCATGCCGTACGAACCGCTTTGGGTGAAAAGCGATACGCCACCGGCCTTGGGCAGACCCATGGCCAAGGAGGCGTTGAGCGCGCAGCGCGTGTTGAGCAGGCCAAAGCAATTGGGGCCGATCAAACGCATTCCAGCGGCTTGGGCAATGGCCAGCGCCTTCGCCTGCAGCATGGCACCCTCATGGCCAAGCTCGGCAAAGCCTCCGCTGAGCACCAGGGCCGAGATGACGCCCGCACGCGCGCAATCCTCGAGGATCGCCGGCACGGAGGCAGCGGGCGTGACGATCACCGCCAGATCCACCGCATCGGGTACGTCGGCCACGCTCGCATAGGCGCGCTGCCCCAGGATGTGCGCGACATGCGGGTGAACGGGCACGACCTCGGCCGACGTGGCCGCGGTCAAGTTGTCCCACAGCAGCCGTCCGGCCTTGCCGGCCTCGGCGGACGCGCCGATCAGCGCGATGCGACGGGGTGAAAACGTGGCCTGTGCCCAGGTGGTCATGCGGTTACTCCACCCGATGGGCGAATAGCGCGGGCTCGCCGCCCGTGTGGATGAAGACCGTTGGTGCCTCGGTGCCCCAGTGACCGCGCCGCGCCAACTCGGTGACTCCCGCAAACGCCTTGCCCGTGTACGTTGGGTCCAGAAACACACCCTGTGTGCGCGCTGCCAGCACGATCGCGGCATTGCCCGCCGGGCTTGGGACGCCGTAATCGGAGCCGATAAACCCGTCGTGCACGATGATTTCATCGCTGACCACGGCCTTCGTGACCCCCAGGAGCGCGGCGGCCTCCGCGATCAGGCTCGACACCCGTGCACGGACCTCGGACGGCGGGCGGCTCACGGTCACACCCTCGACCGTCCAGGGCACACCCCACAGGGCGGTGCCAAGCATCCACCCGGCCAGCGTGGTTCCCGATCCCACGGCCAGCACGACGTGGCGTGGCGCAATGCCGCGGGCGATGCACTGCTGCAGCAGCTCCTGCGCCGCCAGCACATGGCCTAACACGCCCAGGGCGCAGGCTCCCCCGCGGGGGATGACGTAGGGGACATGGCCCCGTGCGAGCCACCGCTCCGCTTCGAACCCAATCGCAGCGTCGACCTGGCCTCGATCGGCATGGCCCGTAAATCGCGTCTGCGCGCCGACAAGGCGTGTCAGGCGCAGGTTGCCCTGCACTTCAGCTGGCTCCTGGCCCCAATACACGGCAACAGCCTGCATGCCAAAGGCGGCTGCGCATGCCGCTGTCGCGCGCACGTGGTTGGACTGGGCCCCGGCTCCGGTGATCAAGACCTCGGCGTTCTTGGCCAGGGCGTCTGCCAGCAGGAACTCCAGGCCGCGCACCTTGTTGCCGCCAAATCCAAAGCCGATGAGCTCGTCATGCTTGATCCACAACGCCGGGATCCCCACGGCGCGGCCAAGCCCGGGCGCCGGGGTGAGGGGTGTGGGCAAGGCGCCCAACGGATGGCGCGCAATGGCCAGCAGCCGTGTCACGGCGGGGTTCATGCGAAATGCTCCGCCGGCAACGCCGGTCGTGATGCCTGCGGCATCGCCGCTGGCGCCTGCGGCGCTGCCAGCACGCGATCAACCATGGCAGCGCAGTGCCCGGTGTGGCGCGCGTAGTCGCTGAGCCGCTCCAGGGCGGCGGCGTCCAGGTGACGGCGCACCGTCGGATCCCGGTGCAACACCTCCAACAGCTGTGTGCCTTGCTCGCGCGCCTGCACCGACAGTGCGTACAGCAGGCGATGCGCGCTGTCGCGCCCGATGGCGGCGGACAGCTCCAGCATCACCCCCTCGGAAAGCAGGAGCCCGCCACTGGCCTCAAGATTGGCGCGCATGCGTGTGGCGTCCACCTCGACGTTCGCCAGCAATTCGCCCACGAGCTCGATGGCGCGCCCGGCGAGCATTGTGGCTTCCGGGATCGCGTGCCACTCCGTCTTCCACGCGCGCCCATCGCGCTCATGGTCCTGAACCTGGCTTTCAGCCACGGCCGCCCCGAGATGGCGCACCAGGCGTGCCAGCGTGCCCAGGTGCTCGGCAATCTCGGGGTTGCGCTTGTGCGGCATGGTGATGCTGCCAACCACGCCGCGCACAGCCCCTTCGCGCACCTCGGCGATCTCACTGCGCTGCAGGTTGTAGATCTCGTGCCCAATGCGATCGGCCGTGCCGGTGACGAGCGTGAGCAATGCACACCATTCGCCAAGGACATCGCGACTGCTGGTCCAGGAAATGCTCGGCGCAGCCAACCCAAGCCGTTCGGCAAACCGCCGCTGGACCTCCAGACCGCGGGGCCCCATCGACGCCACGCTGCCCACGCCCCCGCAGAGTTGCACGACATCCATGCGCGGGGCAACTTGCATGAGCCGCTGGCGATGGCGCCGGAATTCGGCGAGCCAGCCCGCCGCCTTGAAGCCGAACGTGATGGGCAGCCCGAGCTGGCCATGCGTGCGCCCGGCCATCACGGTGGTGCGATGCGCACGCGACAGCCCAGCCAGCGCCGCGTCGACCGCGGCCAGATCCTCCAGCAGACCCGTGCGCGCCTCACGCAGGGCCAGCATCAGCCACGTGTCCGTCACGTCCTGCACGGTGGCTCCAGCGTAGACCCACTGGGCGGCCGACGCCGGCAGGCGGCGCTGCACGCACTCGATGAGCCCCTGCGTGGAGTGGCCGCTGCCCTGCCGTCCTTGACGCACCTCCTCCAGGACCTGCGCGTCCACCGGCATGTTGCGGCAAACCTCGGCAATCGACCGCGCCGCCTGCTCCGGGATCAGCCCGAACTCGCCCTGCACCTCGGCCAGCGTTGCGATGATGTTCAGCCACGCCTGCGTGCGGGGCATCTCGTCGAAGACCCCCCGAAGACGCGAGCTGCTCCACAACGATGCATAGACGACCGAGTCCATCATGGTTGTCGCCATCTCATGCCTCCCTTGCGAAATCGTGGGCCCATCGCAGCAGGTTGTCCTGGGCGCGGGCGCTGGCCTGCTGCGCTGCCGTGACCCAGGCGGTCATGTCGGCAAGGCTTTGCCGGATGCTCTCGAACATGGCCTGCATGGGCGCGTCGGCGGCGCCCCCCAACCCCAGGCGCGACGCGATGGCCGCGCGCGGGTCCGTCGCCTGCCCAAGCCAGCTCTCGTCGATCGCGAGCGCCTGCCCGGTCACATCCAGAAGCGCTTGCTCCAGGTCCGCGGCGCTCAGGCTGCGTGCCGCGCGACCGGCGTCGTGCAGCCCGCGCGCCAGCGAGCCCACGACGCGGTGCGCGCTGCGCGGGTCCAGCCCCAGGTGCAGCACCAGCAACTCGGCCACATCGGTGGCGAGCACGAAACTGGTCTGGAGCGTGCGCTCGCCCTGTTCGGCTCGAAACGTGAGGGTGCCAAGGCTCGCACGCATCAGCTGCGCTGCGCCCGTGGCCAGATTCAGCGCACGCGGCAGCTCGCCATAGGCAAGCAGGCGGTTGTCCATCTGGCCCGAGGGCGTGCGCCCCGATGCAGCCAGCGACGCCTGGATCCCAATGCATTGGTTCGCTGCCGAGCGGATCCATGCCAGGGCGTACGGATTCTTTTTCTGCGGCATGATCTTGCTCGATCGCGTGAGCGCATCGCCGAGCTCGATCAAGCCGAATTCCTGGGTGTTGAAGATCATGAGATCCTCGGCCAGGCGATCCAGGTTGACCAAGGCGGCGACCACGATGGCGAGCCCCTCGACGGGACCGTCGGCTTGCCACATCGCATCGCGTGCGTGCATGACCACGCCGTCAAACCCAAGCAGATCGGCCATGCGGTGGCGATCGGGGGCAAGACGCGAGCCGTTGGTGCTGCCGCACCCTGCGGGGCTGCGGTTGTAGCGCTCATGAAAGGCACGCGCCCGCTCCAGATCGCGCAGAATCGGGCCGGCAAACCCCAGCAGGTAATGGCCCAGCGTCGTGGGCTGGCCCGCCTGCAAATAGGTGTAGTCGGCCATCAGCGCGTGGCGCTGCTGACTTGCGGTGTCCACGATCTGGTTGCCCGCTTGCAGCAGCGCGTGCATCAGCGCGCGCACGCGTTCGCACACGACCAGATGCAAGGCGGTTGTCGTCGCCTCGCGCCGCGCCCGGCCCACTCCCAGCCACCGGGCAGCCGGTGTGCGCGCGAGCAGCCAAGACTCGCGATTGGTGTAAAGGTCCCCTTGGGCGGCATCGAGCTCGAGCTGCTCGGGATGGGCATGGAGCGCCAGCAGTGCGGCCATGAGTTCGCGCCCCTCATCGCGCGGCAAGACGCCACCGGCGATCTCGGCAATGGCATGGGCCATGTCGACGAGCCCCATTGCGTGCTGCAGGCCGCGCTGGTGGTTCAACTCGTCGGCGAACGCATGCTGGATCATGTCCACCGAGGGGGGCGCTGCGATGCGCCCGCCCACCTCGAGCACGTCCCCGGCAAGGTTGGCGGCCCCAGTGCCCGGCTCCAGCTTATACATGGGTCAACCCTGCTGCGACGAGGCCGGGGGCGGGGGCCGGCTCGAGCTGGCCCGGGATCCAGTCGCCCGAGGCGGCCAACCCGTCGGCGATGGGCTTGAGCGTCTCAAAGCGCAGACCGGCACGCAAGGCCTCCAGTGCCAACACGTCGGTTGGCGCGACGTTCCCCAGTCCCACGTTCACGCCGAAGCGCTCGACCAGCGCGGCTTGCTGGCTTTTCAGCGGCGCTTCCCATATCAGGCGCTCCACGAGCGGGCCCATGGCGGAGGCGAAAACATCGAACGCTCCGCCGGCGACAAGGCCCGCATCGTCGTAGACCCCGACGCCTTTGCCCGACTCGCGTCCTTCCACGATGACCCATTGCGCGCCGTCCTCCAGGTCCCTGAGGGCCTGCTGCGCCAGATCGGCAAGGGCGGGCTGCGCCTTGGGGTCCTTTTTGCCGACTTCGGAGACGACGACCAGATCCACATCGCGTGCACAGGCGATCACGCGCTGTCGGCGGTGAGCCGGCAAATCGATCGTGCCATCGGAGATCTCCACGGCGGTGAAGCCGGTCTCGGCCGCGCAATCCATGTACACGCGACAGTGGTGCTGCAAGATGGCCGCTTCGAACAGGGTGCCGCCCGGGCACGTCATGATCCCGCAGGCGTTGATGAGCGCAATCTTTCGCCGCAGCACCTCGCGCTTGAGAAACACGGAGGTGCCGAAGCTGAACTTCCACAGATCGATGAAATCGCCCGCCACCTCGAGCACATCCTCGGTGGCGCGCAGGCCAAGGCCCGTGTCGATGATCATCGTCAGGCCCGTTTGACGCGGAGCCGTTGCGCGCTGCCGCCGCAAACTCGCAATGACGGCCAGGTCCTCCCAGGTTCTACCGCTCATGGCCGACCTCGTCGACGAGTTGACGCAAGGCCCGCTCCACCATCGCCAGGTCCGTGCCCCAAGGCACGATCATGGTCTGCCCATCGCGCTCGATGTCGAACTCCAGCAAGCAGCACTTGAGCATCGTCAGTTCGCTGCGCGTGCCGGCGATGCGTCGCGGGCACATCTCGATGCGCGGCGGCTCATCGCCGTAGTAGTGTCGGTGAAATTGCAGGCTTCGCTCGCATCCGATCAGCGTCCAGGGCCGGCGCTGCGCGGGGCGCTCGTCGAGGAAGCTCACATGCCCGCCGATCTGCTCCAGGCCTCCCGAGCGGCAGGGCACCAGATATTCGTCCGCGGGCGTCTTGCGGGCCAGCTCGGCAATCTCGATGCGCTCGAGCTCCACCACGATGGCCGGCAGATCGGCGTAGCTCAGCACGTGGCGCACCAAGTCGAAGAGCTTGGGAGGCTCGGGCGGAGCGACTTCCACGATGCGCAGCACCAGCGGGTTGGGACGATGGATGAAGTTGATGTGGTCATAGCGACCCTGCACCACCACGGTGCCCTGCCCCGTCACCCCGTTTTGGCGCGCACAGGCTGCGAGCGCCGAGCGGTTTGCGCAATCGGTGGCGGCGTCATGCACGAACGTCGTGGTCTCAGGCAGGCTGAGCACCTCCACCGCGAGGATCGGCGAAAACAGGGGCTCATCCGACGCGCGCTCCACGGCCACCACGGCAAGCGCGCCGGTGGCGACGCTGCCGCTGTGCAGCACGATGAAGTTGGTCCGACGGTAGGCTTCGCGGCCCATCAGGTGCTGGGTGATGGCCTGCTGCGTCATCGCTCCGTCATACGGCTGCACGCTGACCTGCCGGTAGGGAAGCGGCACCAGGTTGCGTTGTTCGCGCATGCCGGGCAGGGAACCTTGGGCGTTGTCCATCGCCGTGTCCTTTCTTAGGCGGGTTCGATCGCAAATTGACGTTGACGCTCGCTGGCACGCAACTCCTTGACGTGCACGTTCAGCGGATCGAGCTTGCGCAGGAACGCCACGCTGCGCGCGTCCGGCAAGGGCAAGGTTCTGACCTCATCGGCCAGCCGCAGCGCAAACCCGGTGTTTTGCGCAACGTCGTCGAGCGTCACATCGGGGTACAGGCCACACAGGCGCAGGTGCCCCTCGGCGTCGAAGTCAAAGAGCCCCAACTCGGTGAGCAGCCAATCGGGCCCTCCCCCGCGATGGCGCAGGTCATGGCGGGTGCGCCCATCCGGGGCGCGATGTCCCAGATTGGTCACGAAGTCACAGCGCTCCACCAGCCGAAACTGGCGCCGGCCATCCTTGCCCACCGCCGCCCGGTGCGCCGTGGTCCACAGCGTCATCTGGCCGACATCGCAGGACAGGTTGCATCCGCCGCCACCTCCGGGCAGCTTGAGCTTGAGCGCGTCGGCGCCCAGGCGGGTGACATTCGCATTGCCCCAGGGGTCGATCTGCAAGCCGGACAGAAACATGCGGTCAAGCCGGCCGGAGGCGGCCAGATCGAAGAGCTCCTCGATGTCCAGGGCGCACTCGGCGCCGCGGTCGAGAACCCAGTCGTTGGAGGTGGGGGTCAGAAAGGGGGGCGTCGGATTGAGGCCATACGTGGCGCCGGCGACGAACGCAAGATTGGGCGCGTGCGTATGCCTGGCCAGGTGCAGCGCGAGCTGAACCAAGGGTGAGCCGTAGCCGTGAAAGACCACGGTCCCGTCGACCACCGTTTGCGCGAGGTTGTAGACCATCGCCTCGCCAAAAGTGCAGGTGTTGCTCATGCCGACTCCTCACCGTACAACTGCATCCAGGCCGCATCGCCCTGGCTCCAGCTCGCCAACCGGGATTGGGTCGCCGTGCCGCCCACCCGCTTGAGATAGTCCTGGTGATCGGCGCAATCGAGCACATAGGGTTCCAGGTACTGCGTGGCAAACGCCTGCGCACCGGCGCTGGCCGCGGCGAAATACATCGCGGTGTGGGGCCGGTCATAGGCGTACATCGGATAACAGGCCGTGGGGTGCGCACCGAAGGGGACCTCGGCAAGGGCGGCGACATAGAAATAGGGGATGGTGGCGCCGCCAAGCGCGCGCAGCTCGGCGTTGCTGACGATGCGCTCAACCGTGGCCACCACCTTCTTCGCCGCGCGGCTTGCCAGAAGGTCCGCCACGGGCGGCCCCTCGATGCGCAGGTTGCCGTGCGCATCGCCGTACTGCGCGTGAATCAGGGCCACGTCGGGCTGCAGCGCCGGCACGAGCAACAGGGGGTCGCCGGTGTAGGGGCACGGCATGGCGACGTACTCGGGGTGAAGGCCCTCGAAGCTTGTGCCGCGAACCGAGCGTACCGGCAGAAAGGGCAGCCCGTATGCGGCCGCGCGCAATTGCTGCACCACGGTGTAGCAGCAGCTGTCGGCGACCTCGACCGCCCCCGATTCGCATGCCCGCCGGAAATTGGGCGCCAGGCCAAAGTCCTGCTCGAACCCCACGTAGCTCTCGGCGCTCGTGGCCACGCAGCCGCCGCCGCACAGCATGTCGATGTCGATGCCATGTGCGGACCCGACCACTTTGAGGCCCTTGCGCCCGGCACGGATGATCGCCCGGATGGCTGCCATGGGCTCGCGCGACGACAGGCCTCCGCCCACGGCGAGCCAGTCGCCGTCCTTGATGTGCGTGACGAGCTCGTCCAGATCGACGAGCTTGTCACGCGCGGTATAGGTTGCGTTCATATCGCTGTCATGCCTCCGTCGACCGCGACGATGGAGCCCACGCAGAAGCCAGCGGCATCGGACAGGAGAAAGGCAACGGCTTCGGCAATGTCGTCGGGCGTGCCAAAGCGGCCGATGGGATATTTCGCCAGACGCCGGTTCATCGCCTCCTCGCTGGTGTCGCTGCCCAGCAGCGAGCGGCCCATGGCGGTCTCGGCCACGGTGCCCGGACACACGCAGTTCACGCGCACGCCGTGTTTGGCGTATTCGGCGCCCATCTGGCGCGTCAGATTGACGATGGCGCCCTTGGCTGCGCAATAGGCGGCCATGTTCGGGATGCCCACGAGTCCGGCAACCGAGCCCACATTCACGATGGCTCCGCGCTTTGCGCCAACCATCTCGGGCAGCACGGCCTTGGATGCCAGGAAGGTGCCCAGGACGTTGACGTCCCAGACGCTCTTCCAGCTCTCGAGCGTGGAATCATGCACGGCACCGAACCCGGCAATGCCGGCGTTGTTGAAAAGCCCGTCGATGGCCCCCAGCGCCGCGTGCGCGGCCTCCACCGCGCGGCTCACACTGGGCGCGTCGGTGACATCGCACACGAAGCCATGCGCATCGGCGCCTTCGGCCCGCAACGCGCGCGCCGCACTTTCCGCCACGGCGCCGTCCCGGTCCAGAAGGGCCACGGCCGCGCCTTCGCGCACCAGCGTGCGCGCCGTGCGCAAGCCGATCCCTGCTCCGCCGCCCGTGATCACCACATGGCGTCCTGTCAATTTGCCCTGCATCGTTGCTTGCATCGTGATCTCCTCATGGTCTGTTGTGTTTCATACCCGGCGTGACCATCCGTCACACCGACGAATACCCGCCATCCACCACCAGCGCGCTACCGTTGCAATAACTGGCTTCGGCACTGGCCAGGAAGGCCACGGCCGAGGCCACGTCGTCCACGCGCCCCACGATCCCCTGCGGGATGCGGGCCACGACTTGCGCCAGCAGCTCAGGTTGCTGCAACCTCCAGTGCGTCATCGGCGTATCGATCATTCCGGGGCAAACGGCGTTGCAGCGAATCCCCAGCGCCGCGTAGTCCACGGCCAGCGAGCGCGTGAGCATGACCGCGGCGCCCTTCGTGACGGAATAGGCCGCGCGTGCCGGAAAGGCCACGAGTCCCGCAACCGAGGCGATGTTCACGATCGCGCCCGAGCCCTGCGCGAGCATGACCGGAAGGCACTGCTGGCACATCAGAAACATGCCCCGCACGTTCACCTCCCACACGTGGTCGAAGTCCGCCACCGACGTCTCGTGCAGGCGCAGCGCCTGCGGCCCGCCGGTGATGCCGGCGTTGTTGACCAGCACGTCGATGCGTCCGTGGGCTTGCATGATCTGCGCCACGGCGCACGCGACTGCTGCCGGCTGCGCCACGTCCGCCTGCACCGCACCCACCCGCGTGCCGGCATGCGCCCAGGACTGCTGCTGCGCAGCCTGCAGCGCCGGCCCATCGACATCCAGCGCCACCACCGTGTCGCCATCCTTCACGAAACGCTCGACGATGGCGTGCCCGATGCCGGAGGCGGCACCGGTGACGACGATCACGCGGCTCATAGGTTTTTCAGCGTGCGCTGCCCAGCGCGCAGCCGTGCCAACTGGATGAAGTGGGTCGGGTTCAGAAACAGCTCGTCGAGATCGCCCAGCTGGTCGATGGTCAGGCCCTGCTTCATCAAGTGGCTGAGGTACTGGAAGGCATCCTTGGCGCCATAGCCCACGTGATGTGCGCCCACGATGCGACGCGTGGCCTCGTCGATGATGATCTTCTGAAATCCCGACATCTTGGGCTCCAGGAACGCGTACAGCATGGTGCGGTCGCTGGCCGGCAGCGCCACGTTCAAGCCGTCCGGGGTGTCGGGCGGCATCTTGATGGTGATGATGTTCTTGTAACGCGCCTTCGCCTCCTCCTCGCTCAAGCCTGCCCAGCTCACCTCATAGTGGGTATGCAGGAAATCAGGCCAGTCCTCGGGCTTGTAGGACACGTCCTCACCCATGATGCAGCGCGCCGCGTAGGTGCCGCTCTTGCGCGCCTTGAACATCTCCATGGGGCTGCCAATGAGGTCGCCAATGGCATACACGTTGGGCACCGAGGTCCTCAGCTTGTGGTTGACGATGATTTCGTTCTTCGCGCCGAGCTTGACGCCCAGTACCTTTGCGGGCATTTCCGAGTTTGGAATTTCGCCGAGGCCGGCGAAGACGAAATCCGTCTCCACCCGTTCGACGCCTTGGGGGGTCCGGATGAACGCGGCGCACACGCGGCCCTGGGCGTCGGATTCGAGTCGCTCAATCTGCGAGCCCTCCCAGATCTCCATGCCCTGGTCCGTCATCCGGTCAATCGCGTATTGCCGGGTTTCCTGGTCCGCAATCAGTTTCAGGAGCTGGGTGCGCACGACCATGATGGTGCGCCGCCCGGTTGCGTTGAAGAAGCAGCCGTATTCGACGGCGGTCTTTGATCCCCCAACAACCACCACGGTGTTGCCGGGTTCATAGTCGAGCGTCTCCACCAGGTTGACATAGTTGTAGACGCCCTTGAGATCGCCGCCGTCGCATGCCAGCGGCTGGGGCCTGGCTCCAAGGCCCAGCACGAGATTCTTGGCACGGAAGCGGCGGCCGGCCACCTCCACCGTGTGCGAATCCAGGATGGTGCCCTCGGCATTGAGCACGTACTCCAGATCGAGCTGCTCCTTGCTCTGGTAGTTCATGATGGCGTGCGGCCCCACGCGGCCCTTGCGGAAAACGTCGATGAGCTCCTTGATCGGCGCGCGCACTCCGGTCATGTCCTGGAACCACAGCTTTCCGGACATCGTGCGCTCCAGCATGAGCTGTGCGGCGCACTCCGAGAGCAAATGATGGGGGACACAGGCATTGTGGGGACAGGATCCCCCGAGAAAAGGCCATTTTTCGATGATGAGCTGCCGCCCGCCCATGGCGCGCAGATAGGCCGAACCGAATCGACCGCCTGCGCCACCGCCCAGGAAGATGGCGTCGTATTCCCGGTCGTCGTCTTCATTCACGTTGAAGAGCGCGCCCTGGGCTCGCCCCTCGATCAGGTCATCAATGCGCTTTCCCCAATCGCCAATCGTGTCATGCTCTTGACGGATATCGGTCATGGTTGGATTCCTTGCGCGCATGCGCGCAGACGGCAATGCGATTTAGAAACTGCAGCAAGGGCACGTGCTGCGGTATGTCCCCGAGCCGTCCCATGGATGGGCATGCGTGATCGGCATCGGCTTTGGCATGACCGCCTGGCTGGCACACTGCGAGCACACCCAGACATCGGGCGGCTTGGTGCCAGCCATGACCAGACTCAGGAACTGGTGCCCACAGTCTGGGCACTCGAGCGCGAGAACGGGCATGGCACTGTCTCCTTCGAGCTGCGTTGCGAGCGGGGAGCGCCCCCTTGCGGATGGCGCTCCGGTGGATGCGCCGGCCCTAGGCCGCCTTTTTCTGCGCGGCCAGCTCGTTGCGCACGAGCTGCGTTCCTGCCACCAGGGCATGCAGCTTGTCCTTGGCGATGTAGCGCTGCAACAGGATGAGCCCGCAGTCGGTGGTGACGCCCAGCCGATCAGCCGGAACGTATTCCAGCAACTTGCGGATGCGCGAGGCCACTTCCTCCGCCGTTTCCGTGATCGTGCTCTTGACGTCGATGACCCCGGCCCAGAAATCCACATTGGGTGGCAGGGGATGCTTCTTGATCACGTCCAGGCCGGACAGATCATCGGCGCGACGCCCGCAGTTTTCCAGATTGAGGACGTTGATGTGGGCCTCGTATGCCTTGGGAATGATGGTGGCCGTGGCCGCCGGCTGCTCGCCCCGCCGCTGCGTCAGGTCAAAGATCTCGCCGGACTGCGCGGTGGAGTCCGGCATGTACGCCGGCGTTCCGCCCCAATTTCCCCAGCAGACATGCACGATGATCTTGGCCTTGTTGATGCCCTCCACTGCCCGGTTGAAGGCTTCAATGGCGTAGTCCTCGAAAAAGTACGGCCACGTGAACTCGTCGATCTGGATGAAATCCGCACCAATGGC
>JAGWOZ010000017.1 GCA_028870715.1 Betaproteobacteria bacterium
CCGTGCGCACGGCCGAAACGATCACGATGTCTTCGCTCATGAATGGATGTCCTTGGTTGGAAATGAGGGGAAAAAGGAAAAATCAGGGGCGCTGAACGCGAATCTGCACGCAGATCATGCCCGTACTTTGACATAACTGCCGGGAGCTGGCTCGATTGGCTTGTATCCTGCACCACCATAAGCCTTGGGCGCCGCCTGCAGGGGGCCTGCCTGCCCGGCCAGCCACGCGGCCCAGTCAGGCCACCAGCTTCCCGGATGTTCACTGGCCGACTCGAGCCATGCATCCGCGCTTGCCGGCAGCGACGCCGCGCCCGCCGCACGGCGCCCGCGAGCTGGCGCATCCAACCGCCAATGGCTACGCTTGCCTTTGGACGCCGGGTTGATCACACCAGCAATATGACCACTAGCTCCCAGCACGAACCGTGTAGGCCCGCCGAGCAGGAGTGCCGAAGCGTAGGCGGAATGCCACGGCACGATATGGTCCTCGCGCGAGGCATAGACATACGCCGGGATGGCGATGCGCCGGAAATCCACCGGCTTGCCGACCACGGTCACTGCATCTGGCTTCGCCAGCTTGTTCTCCAAATAGGTATTGCGCAAATACCAGGCCAGCATGGGCCCTGGGAGGTTGGTGCTGTCTGCGTTCCAGTACAACAGATCGAACGGCGGTGGCGTCTCGCCCTTGAGATAGTTGCCCACCACGTAATTCCAGGTGAGATCGTTGGGGCGAAGGCTTGAGAATGCGGCGGCGAGCTCGGCCCCTGTGAGCAGGCCGCCTTTGCCGATCGTGGCCTCGCGCATTTGCACTTGCGCTTCGTCGACGAACACATCAAGGATGCCTGTGTCCGAAAAATCCAGCAGCGTGGTAAGAAGCGTCGCGCTGTGCACAGGCTTTTTGCCTCGTCGCGCCAGGACCGCAAGGGCTGTACCCAGAAGGGTTCCGCCCACGCAAAAGCCAAGCGCATTGATGGCGCCATCCTCCCGCAAGGGGGCCTTGCCCGAACTTTGCGATGCCGGCTTCGATGCCTTGCTGGGCTTTGGCTTGGCAGCGACGGCGATATCGCTCGCAACCTCGATGGCACGCAGCACACCGCACTCGATGTAATCGTCCCACGTCCAATGCGCGCAGGTCGCATCCGGGTTGCGCCACGACATCAACAGCACGCGCTGACCCTGTTCCAGCGCGTAACGCACCAGCGAATTCGTCGGCTGCAGGTCCAAAATGTAAAACTTGTTGATGCACGGCGGCACCACCAGCAGCGGGCGCGCATGAACCTGCGCAACCAGCGGCTTGTAGTCGATGAGCTGAAACCAGGGGTTTTCAAAAACGACCGCGCCTTCGCTCGTTGCCACGTTGCGACCGACCTCGAACTCGCTTTCATCGGTCTGCGTGAGCTTGCCGCGGCGCAGGTCTGCCAGCAAATTGTCCATGCCACGGCGCAGGCTTTCACCGTGGGTCTTCATCGCCGTTTGCATCGCCTCAGGATTGAGAGCCCAAATATTGCTGGGCGCTGCCGCATCCACCCACTGCTGCACGGCGAACCGGATCTTCTGCTGCGTCTTTGCATCGGCCTGGACAGCTTCGACCAACTCCAGCAATGCACGCGCGTTGAGCAAGTAAAGCGCGGCGGTGTAGGTGGAAAAGCGGTTTTCGCGCCAGCTCTCACTGGCAAAGCGGCGGTCCTTCACTTCGGGCGACTGCACGCTCCCGCTGAGAAGTCCGGACCACAGATCGACATACTCCTTCGCAAACCGCGCCTGAATCGCAGCGACGCGAGCGGGGTCAAGCTTGACTGCCTGCGCCTCCCCGGCCGTCTTCAGCGCCGCGGCAAAGGCTTGCTGCAGACCTTCAGCAAAGGCTGCGGCCTGGCCACCGGGCTGCTCTGCAGGCCGGGTGGGTGCAGATGGGTTGGCTGCCATATCGGATCGTACTTTCAAGTTGCGGTGTCTGAGTCGGTAGCTGCCGAGTGCCCATACCAGCGCCTGCGAAAGCAAGGCCGGCACGCAGATCAGTCTGCGTCGGAAGGGAGCATTCGGCAATCATGGATTTATGCTAACTGCTGGATGTGATGGCCGTTCCTTGATGTTTTCCGGCGGGAGCCAGCATTGACGCGCTCAAGCCATTTTTGAGCAACAGCAAGAAAGTGTCAACGCGGTCAGCCCTGCCTTTGCATGGTTATCTCGGGTTAAGCGATCCACACGAGCCCTGCCTGGCGGCCCGTGATACGGTCGTGGCGAAATGTGTAATACCCTTGGCGCTCGGACACCGTGCACAACCCGCCTCCCTGCACCATGGCCGTGGACACGCCGGCGGCTTGCAGACGCAGGCGTGCAAGCATGAAGAGGTCCGCCAACCACTTTCCAGGACGGGTCCTGCGAAATGCCGCCCCCGACTCAGCCTGCCGGTCCACAAAGGCTTCGCGCACCTCTTCCCCGACCTCGAAATGCAGCGGTCCGATGGCTGGGCCGAGCCAAACTTGAACTGCTTCAGGTTCGCATTGCGCCTTGCCGCAAAGGGCCTCCAGCGTGTTCTCCAGTACGCCGCCGGCAAGACCCCGCCAGCCCGCATGCGCCGCAGCCACCGCACTGCCACCAGGGGCAGCGAACAGCACAGGCAGGCAATCGGCTACCAGCACACACGCCGCCAGACCGGGGGTCGTGGTGACCGCGGCGTCGGCCTGGGGGACAGAACGTCGGTCCCAGGTATCGAGATCCACCACCTCGGTGCCGTGGACTTGATCCAGATAAACCACCTGCAACCCCGGGGACAGCGCGCCAAGGCGTGCCCGATTGGCAGCGACTGCCGCGGGGTCGTCGCCCACGTGGCTACCGAGGTTCATGCCGCCAGTGCGCGCTGTGACGGAGCCATCGCCCGCTGCGTACGGTCCGGCGCTATTGCCCCCGTGCCTGCTCGTAAACACACCGCGCACCCGTGCATTGTTCGGCCAGGATGCGCAAATCCAGTATTCAGGCCACTCCATCGGACTCTCCCCAGTCGCGCGTGTCAAAAACCTCCGTGCGGCCCCCCAGTGCCTGCCACTGGGCAACGATATCGGATGCGACCGGTGACCCAAAGCGCAAGGCAGTTCTGCTCGTCGGATGCGTGAAACGCAGAACGGCGGCGTGCAGAGCCTGGCGCTGTATAGATAATGGCGGCGCGCCACGACGGCCATACAGTGCGTCACCCAAAAGCGGCAGCCCGGCATGCTGCGCATGAACGCGAATCTGATGCGTGCGCCCGGTCTCCAGCCGGCAGCGAATCGCGGTGATGGGTCCAAGTGCCGTGTGCAGGACGGCCAATGGAATCAGGTGAGTCCGCGCCGGTTTGCCATCCGCGACGACAGCCATGCGAAGACGGTCGCGGGGATGGCGGCCGATAGCTGCGTCCACCGTCATGGGCCTCGCAAGTTCGCCCCAGCCAAGCGCCAGATATTGACGCCCCATGCTGCGCGCTTGCAACTGGCGCACGAGATCCGTTTGGGCCTCTAGCGTGCGAGCGACGACCAGCAGGCCGCTTGTGTCCTTATCCAATCGGTGAACAATTCCCGCACGGGGCACCCCGGCTGTTTCGGGATAGCGCGCCAACACGCCGTTGAGCAGGGTGCCCGTCCAATTACCTGCAGCTGGATGCACCACTAACCCCGCGGGCTTATCGATCACGACCAATTGTTCGTCCTCCCACACGACGACGAGCGGCACTGGCTCTGGCGAGAACGCCGCAGCTTCAAGGTCAGGGGGCACCTGGAGCGTGACCACGGCCAGGGCACGCGCTTTGCTGCGCGGGGCAGCAGGCTTGCCACCCATGTGCACCATGCCAGCCTCGCACCATGCTTTGAGGCGGCTGCGGGAAAACTGCGGGAACAGCTGAGCCAGCACCTTGTCCAAGCGAATGCCTGCGGCGCTTGCAGGAACATGCTCCTGCAGGATGGAGGCCGTCGTGTCCTGGTCCCCCATGTCTGAATCTGGCAAATCGTCGCACGCGCCACCCAAAGGGGTGCCTGGCACAAGGATCACGTTGGATGCGGGTGCTTGCATGGCGCCAGCATAGTGCAGCCCCTGGACTTGCAGAGATGCGCCCGGCGCCGGCGAAGGCTGCCGACATGCCGCTTCCTATAATGCGCAGCTTGCCGCCACTACAACGAGTTGCCTTGTGAATCCCACATCATCATCCCCAGGCGTGCGCCTGACTTGGCGCGTCCTCGTTCTTCTGGTCACGGCCCTGCTTGGCGCCTGCGCTTCCACTGCAGAGAAAGACGTCACGGTCGGCTGGTCAGCCGCCAAGCTGTACAGCGAGGCCAAGGACGAGATGAGCAGCGGTGCGTACGACAAAGCCACCCAGTACTTCGAAAAGCTTGAGTCGCGCTATCCCTATGGCGTGCTGGCGCAGCAGGCATTGATGGAAACCGCTTACGGCTATTACAAGCAAGGTGAACGCGCCCAGGCCTTGGCTGCCTGCGACCGGTTTCTCAAGATCTACCCGAATAACCCCTATGTCGACTATGTGCTTTACCTGAAGGGCCGCATCAACTTTTACGATAACGACAGCTGGTTCGCTGGGCTTTCCGATCAGAAACTCTACGAACGTGACCAGCACGCAGCCAAGGAATCATTCGAGGCATTCAAGGAACTGGTCTCCCGTTTCCCCAAGAGCAAATATGCGCCGGACGCGCTCCAGCGCATGGAGTACATCCGCAACTCCCTGGCCGACTACGATACGCATGTGGCGCTGTTCTATTACCGCCGCGGCGCTTACGTGGCAGCCGCCGATCGCGCGCAAGAAGCGATCAAGACGTATCCAGACACGCCGGCCACACAGCTGGCTCTGGGGGTGCTCATGGACAGCTACGACAAACTCGGTCTGACGCAACTGCGCGACGATACCGAGCGTGTACTCAAACTCAATTACCCTCAAAGCCCCTACCTCAGTCAAGGCCTGCCGCCACGAAACGAATCATGGTGGAGGCTCTGGTGAGACACGGGAACGTTTGTTGATGTGATCTTTAGCTGACTTCGTCGCCGCCCCAAGCCTGCGGAGACCGCCTGGGCGGGAAAGCGGCACATTCTCGCAGTGCGATGCATGAGCGACCTCATGCATCGCACATGAGCGCTCCAGCCGCATGCGTATCGTGCGCCTGCGACCCCTCCTCTGCCGGCACTAGCCGAGAGGGCAAGATCCGCCCGCTCTGGGCGATCCTCGGGGATGCGTTGGCGTCGACGTCGCCCGTGGCCCGTGGCCCGTGGCCCGTGGCCCGCAGCACTGGCAGTCGAACACAAGGGCGCCAAGCATGGGCTGATATCGCCCATTTATTCCTGTTTTCTCTGATCGGCTTCTGGTCTGCGACTGTGCGCGACCAGAAAATCCAGCGCCTGCTCCACTGCCTGTACCCGCCCGAAAGGCTGCAGCGAAGCCAACAGTCGCTTTCCCCAACCCGTGGTGACCAAGCGCTGGTCGCAGACGGCCAGCACGCCCCAGTCGCGCTCGCTGCGCACCAACCGGCCAGCGCCCTGCTGCAGCGCAAGAGCAGCCTGGGGCAGTGAATAGTCCATGAAACCGTTGCGACCCGCCGCCTCTAGACGTTTGAGCCGTGCGGCCACCATGGGATCATCGGGCGGCGCAAATGGAAGTTTGTCGATCACCACCAGAGTCAGCTTGTCTCCCGGGAAATCAACCCCTTCCCAGAAACTGTGGCTACCCACCAGTACCGCGCTGGAGTCGATCGAGAAACGCTGCAGAAGCACTTGCTTTGACTCGCTCGCCTGCTCCAGAACGGTCCGCCCTGGCGGTAGCAATTCACGCAGACGCTGGGCAATGCGGCCAATTGCGCGCAGCGTGGTCGTCAACACGAAGCTGCCGCCAGGATTGACCGCGATGAGCCGCGCAGCCAGATCGGCCACATGCAAGGCGTGATCGGCGTCGGATGGATGAAAGCCTGTGCGTGGCACCAGCAAGCGGGTTTGCCGTGCGTAGTCGAACGGACTTTCGACCCGCAACTCGCGCAGGCGAGGTACTGAGACCCCCTCCATGGCATCCAGCGCTGGGCTACCCTCACCCAGTCCCAGCCGCGCGCGCGTGTAACGAAACCCGCCATCAAGCGTGAGCGTGGCCGACACCAGCACCCATGCCTGGGGGCGCTGCGCCAGCAACGCCGAGAACGCCGCTCCTATCCCCAGTGGTGTGGCCAGCAGACGCAGATGGTGGCTGCCCACCTCAAGCCAGCGCACCGCCTCCTGCGCCGCGGGCGGCGGTGCGCTGGCCTCGGGCTCGATTGCGGTGTCGCGCTGCCAACTGGTGAGAAGCTCGCGCTGCTCGCGGCAGCGTGCGATCAAACGCGCAAACTCAGGGGCCAGCGCGTCAAAGGGGTCGAGGGCGACTTCCAGTGCGGCCAGTTCCGCCTGCCACTGCCGCAGCGCATCACACCAGCCCGGCAATGCCTGCGCGTGGCTCCAGTCCATTCGGTGCTGGCCCACCGGCGCGGTGAGGCGCTGGTCACGCACGGCCTTTTGCAGCCGACTGGACAAACTCTGCCAATCGGCGAGGCCCCGCGCCAACTGCGTTCCACAAGCGAGAATGTCGCGTGCCAGATCGTGCGCTTGTGCAGTACCGATTGCGGTGCCTAGAAATTGGGCACCGATATCAGAGAGCTGGTGGGCCTCGTCCAGCACCACAGTGGTTGCGCTGGGCAAGAGCTCGGCCACGCCTTCATCGCGCAGGGCCACGTTGGCGAAGAAAAGATGATGGTTGATGATCACGACGTCTGCGGCGAGCGCCTCGCGCCTGGCCCGCATCACAAAGCACTGTCGATAGTCGGGGCAGTCCGAGCCTAGGCAGTTGTCGCGCGTAGATGTCACAAGCGGAATGATGGGCGAATGCTCGTCGAGGCCCGATAGCGCGGACAGGTCGCCATCGACTGACGTACCCGCAAAGCGGGCCACGCGCCGCATTTCCTGCACGGCACGACGGCTGTCCAGGAGGCCAGCACTTTGCGCGCGCTTGAGACGGTAGTGGCACACATAATTTGCCCGCCCCTTGAGAACAGCTGTGCGCACCTGCACGCCCAGCACCTCGCCTGCCAGCGGCAGGTCTTTGCGGGAAAGCTGATCCTGCAGGGCGCGTGTGGCTGTGGACACGATCACGCGCTCGCCATGCATCAGCGCTGGCACGAGATACGCCAGTGTCTTGCCCGTGCCGGTACCTGCTTCGGCCAGAAGAATGCCGCGCTCGGCAATGGCGCGGGACACCGCTGCGGCAAGCTTGCGCTGGCCCGGACGCTCGTGCCAACCCGGCAGCGCTGCCGCAAACAGACCGCGCTCGCCCCACAAGGCGTCGGACAGCACAAAATCATTCGAACTCGTGCTCGCCTTCGCCACATCCGTACAGGGGGTGGCGCTGTTCTGCCTAAAATGCTCAGGCGCTTGTTCGAGAGGATTCAAGCGGGCTCATCCGGCTGCAAGGCCGATTCCAGGAGTGCGATGTGATCGCGAAGCTGCAGCCGCTTCTTCTTCAGCCTGCGCAACAGGAGTTCCTGATCGGGTGCATGGTGCGCGAGCTGGTCGATGGTGTCGTCCAGATCCGCATGCTCCATGCGCAGTTCGATCAACCGCCGGTTCGCAGAACGCAGGTTCTCTTCCATCGGTCTCACCGCATGCGTGCTTGGGAGGGCATGAGTCCATTGTATGAATCCAGGCCAATGCGCAAGGTAGAGCATCAGACAGTGATTGGTTGATGAGTCCGACACAAACCCGTCTTCAGTTGCAGGCTGCCACAGGCATCCACCGGGGCGACCGCCAGTATCAGCAGGATCGCATTGAAGTCTTCCCCCATGCACGCGTGCCGGGCTTGGTACTGGCTGTGGTGGCCGACGGCATGGGCGGGCGCAGTGGCGGACGCATGGCAGCTGACCAAGTCATGCTCACTGCACAGCAATTGTTTGACCGCTATGTGCCCAGCCAGGACGATCCGCGTAGCCTGCTGCACAGCATCGTGCGCGAGAGCCATCTGATGATCAAGCTCAGCGCAATTTCTGCCGAGCAGGAGCCCCATTCCACAGTGGCATGCGCGCTTGTGGAGCCCAATGGAAGCTGTCACTGGGCGCATGTGGGTGACTCGCGTGTGCACGTCTTTCGCGGCGGGAAGCTCGAAACCCGCACAAAGGACCACTCCTACGTGCAGGAACTGGTTGATGCAGGCGCGCTGAGCGAGACCATGGCGCGCAACCACCCGATGAGCAATGTACTCACGGCCAGCCTGGGCGCCGACGAGGAGCCGCCCTTCAACTACGAGAGCATGCGGCTCAAGCCCGGGGACGTGGTTTTGCTGTGCAGCGACGGATTGTGGCATTACTTTGTCGATGCCGAACTGGGATCCGCACTCGATCGACTCGATCCGCGCGAATCCTGTGAGTTTCTGATCGCAAAGGCCAGGCAGCGGGCCGTCGGAGGGGGCGACAACCTTTCTCTGGCCGTGCTCAAGCTTCTGCGCAGCGATCCCCGCTCAACACCGGCACCGCACGCCGCCAAATCCCGATAGGCATCTCGCGGCAACGGCACAGCATGCCCGCCGCCGTGCGGCAAGTGGCCCGCGTTCAATACCCGGGCGGCAAAGGAAGCGGTGGAGCCGGTGCCTTTTGCTGGGCGCGCCGGGCGGCGTCGCGTTGGCGGCGCTGGTAGTCGGCAAGTTTGGCCGCATACGCGGACTCGGGCTGACTGGCAGGTGCAGCGGGCGCTGGCGTTGGTACGCGGGTGCGAACCTTGCCATGCGGCTTTGGACTGCGCTGCAGCCGTTTGCTGGCCTGCTCCTGCTTGGCTGCATAAGCCGCTTCATGAGCCGCCTCCCGTTGCTGGCGCTCGGCTAGGCGACGTTGCCTGTCGGCTTGGTCCTGCCCACGTTGCGTAGGTTGCATCTGGATGGGTGTCACGTTGGGCAGCTGGCGCTCGCGCACATTCCGTTCGACCCGTGCTCGCTCGGCTGCGGCACGCTGTTCGCGAGCGGCAAGATCGAGAGCATTGAGTTGCGCGTCCAACGACCCAGCGGCCGAGCGATAGCGTCGCGAGGCATCCTGCAAGCACTGGTTCACGAAGAACCGGCGCTGGCAGGCAGCCTGCTGGTGTGCATATGCGGCGTCGAGATCGCGTCGCTGCTGCTCGATCTGCCTGCGCTCGACGGCGCGTTCGGGTGCGCCACCAGTTGTCGGTGCGGTCATTTGTGCGACCGGCGGCACCGGGCCTGGCGACGAACCAGGCAAGTCTGCGGCCGCCTGTGCGTTTCGCCCGCTTGCCATCGATGCGGCGAACATCACCAAGCAGACCACCATCTGCGCAGCGCCCTGGGCGATGCCACCGGCACGCTCGGGCACGGCAGGCGCATGGCGCCAAAGGGTCAAGCAGCTACGCATCAGGTGAGCGCGGTCTGGACCTCGCGCCGTCCCTTGGCGAGATACGCCGACGTCTGCATTTCCAGCAGGCGCGAGACCGTTCGCTCGAATTCGTACGCGAGTGGGCCCGACGGATACAGCGCGGCCGGGTTGACTTCGGCCGAGAGTACGAGCTTGATGTTGCGGTCGTAAAGCACGTCCACGAGCAACGTAAAGCGACGCGCAGCGCTCGCGCGCTCGGCGGTCATGCGGGGCACGTCCGACACCAGAACGGTATGGACGCGCGCGGCGATTTCAAGATAGTCGTTCTGCGAGCGTGGTGTATTGCACAGGGATTCAAAGTCGAACCAGATGACGCCCCCCGCCCTGCGCAGGGCAATGAGTTCGCGGAATTCGATGTGAAGCGTGGGGTCATCCTCGGCAGCTTCCGCGAGACATTCAAAGGTTTGCTCCATCGCCGTGTCGGCCGCCGGCCCCAGGGGCATGTGGTACAGGCTCATAGCCCGCATGGCTTGGTGCCGATAGTCCCTGCCACCGTCCATGTGCTGCACGTCCATGTTCTGCTTGATCAGTTCAATGGCCGGCAGGATGCGGTCGCGGTGCAGGCCGTCTGGATACAGGGCGTCCGGTTCGAAATTGCTGGTCGCCATCAGCATCACGCCGTCGTCGAACAATCCCTGGAGGAGCCGATGAAGGATCATTGCGTCCGTCACGTCACTGATGTGAAATTCGTCGAAGCAGATCAGGCGGAAACGCCGCGCGATGCGGCGCGACAGCTCCTGCAAGGGATCTTGCGTACCCTGCAGTATGGCCAGTTCGCGCTGCACCTCGCGCATGAACTCATGGAAGTGCAGCCGCGTCTTGCGCACCACCGGAACGGTCACATAAAACGCGTCCATCAGAAAGCTCTTGCCTCGCCCCACGCCACCCCAGAGGTATACGCCGCGCGGAAGTTCGGGATGAATCAGCATGCGCCGCACTGCCGTGGAACGGCGTGACTTGTAGGCGACCCATTCGTCAAAGGCGCGCTGCAGACGAGCGATCGAAGCACGTTGCGCAGCATCGGGCTTGAAACCCCGCTCACCCAACGCCTGCAGGGCGTATTCCGTCACATCCATGAACAAACTTAGAAATTCAGACTCCGACCGTCCGTGGCGAGTGCTGCTTCCTTCAGCGCCTCAGACAGCGTGGGATGGGCGTGGCAGATCCGGGCAATGTCTTCGGCCGCCGCCTTGAATTCCATGGCAACTGCCGCTTCCGCAATGAGCTCGGAAGCCATCGGCCCAATGATGTGCACGCCAAGTATGGTGTCCGTCTCGGCGTCGCTCAGAACCTTGACGAACCCCGTCGTGTCACCCAGCGCGCGTGCCCGGCCGTTGGCTAGGAATGGGAAGCTTCCAGCCTTGTAGGCCCGGCCCGCGGCCTTTAGGGCCTGCTCTGTCTGCCCGACCCACGCGATTTCCGGACTTGTGTAGATGACCCAGGGCACGGTGTTGAAATCCACATGCGGCTTCTGCCCGCTGATACGCTCGGCCACCGCCACGCCTTCCTCTTCGGCCTTATGTGCCAGCATGGGCCCGCGCACGACGTCGCCCACCGCCCAAATCCCGGCAATCGAGGTCCGACACTCGTCGTCGACCGGAACAAAACCTCGCGCGTCGGGCTGCAGACCAACCGCCTCCAGATTCAAACCTTCGCTTTGCGGAATGCGGCCGATGGAGACGATAAGCCGATCCACCTCGATCTCGTGTGCCGCGCCCTGGGCATCGGCATACTGCAGTTTCACGCCTTGCGCCTGGGCTTTCACCTCGGTGAGCTTGACGCCGAGTTGGATGTCAAGACCCTGTTTCTTGAACTGCTTGAGGGCCTCCTTGGCCAGTTGGGCGTCGGCAGCCCCTAGAAAATCGGGCAGCGCTTCAAGCACGGTGACTTCAGCCCCCAGGCGCCGCCACACGGAGCCCATTTCCAGACCGATCACACCAGCGCCGACCACCCCAAGACGCTTGGGCACTTCGGTCAATGCCAGCGCTCCGGTATTGGACAAGATCCGTTCTTCGTCAAACGCAACCCCGGGCAATGCCCGGGGGCTGGAGCCCGTGGCGATCACCACCTGCTTGCCGGTATGCGTCTGCGGCGTGGGGCCATCGACCTGCACCTGGAACCCCCCTTCAACCTTGCCAACAAAGGACGCACGTCCATGGACGAACTGCACCTTGTTTTTCTTGAAGAGATAGAGGATGCCCTCGTTGTTCTGGCGCACCACCTGGTCCTTGCGCGCGATCATGCGGGCAATGTCCAGGCCCAGCCCCTTGATCTGGATCCCGTGGTCGGCAAAAGCGTGCCCGGCGTGCTCGTAATGTTCGGACGATTGCAGGAGCGCTTTCGAAGGAATACAGCCCACGTTGGTGCAGGTACCACCAGGAGCCGGCCCCCCCTTGGGGCCTGCCCAGCCGTCGATGCAGACCACCGACATACCGAGCTGCGCCGCGCGAATGGCTGCGATGTACCCGCCGGGGCCGGCGCCGATGACGATGAGGTCCACTGGTTGTGTCATGAGCGTGCCCTCACAGGTTCAGCAAAAGGCGCGCCGGGTCTTCCAGCGCTTCCTTCATGGCGACCAGACCCAACACTGCTTCGCGCCCGTCAATGATGCGGTGGTCGTAGCTGAGTGCGAGGTAATTGATCGGACGGATCACGACCTGCCCGTTTTCGACCACCGGTCTGTCCTTCGTGGCGTGCACACCGAGAATGGCGGCCTGCGGTGGGTTGATGATGGGCGTGGACAGCATCGAGCCAAACACACCACCATTGCTGATGGAGAAGGTGCCGCCAGTGAGATCCTCGATGGCCAGCTTGCCGTCGCGGGCGCGCACCCCGAATTCGGCGATCTGCTTTTCGATGTCCGCAAAACTCATCTGATCGGCATTTCGCAATATGGGGACAACCAGCCCGCGCGGGCTGCCAACCGCAATGCCGATATCAAAGTAGCCGTGGTAGATCACGTCGCTGCCATCCACCGAGGCATTGATGATTGGGTACTTGCGAAGTGCGTGCACTGCAGCCTTGACGAAAAAGCTCATGAAACCGAGCTTGACGCCATGCTCCTTCTCGAATCGGTCCTTGTGGGCGTTGCGCAAGTCCATCACCGGCTTCATGTTCACTTCATTGAAGGTCGTGAGGATGGCATTTTCGGCCTGCGACTGCACCAGACGCTGCGCGATGCGCGCGCGCAATCGGCTCATGGGAACGCGCTGCTCGGGACGTTCTGCGTACGCCGAGAGGTCGATATCGGCGTCCACTGGCGGTAACGCCTGGGGTGGGGCATTGAACGGGCCGGCCTGGGGCGCCCGTGCCTGGGGCGCGACGGCCTGCGTCGGTGCTTTCGCCGAGCCCAGCACGTCGGCCTTGGTGATGCGGCCACCGCGGCCCGTGCCGTCCACGCTCGCGGCGTCGATTCCCTTCTCGGCCATGATCTTGGCCGCAGCCGGCATGACCGGCACTGTCGTGGCAGCGGAGGGTGTTGCCACTGCCGGCGCTGCAGCGACGGACTGAACCGGCAGCGGGCTGACTTGCGGCTTGGCTTCGGTGTCGATCGTAGCGATCACCTCGTCAGCCACGACGGTTGCGCCGTCAGGCTTGACAATGTGTGCCATGACACCGGATGCCGGTGCCGGCACCTCGAGGACGACCTTGTCCGTCTCGATTTCGATCAGGATTTCATCCTGACTGACGGCCTCTCCTGGTTTTTTCTTCCACTGCAACAAAGTGGCCTCAGCCACGGATTCGGACAATTGGGGAACCTTGACATCGATCAGTGCCATGGTGGTATCTCGCTAGGGATGTGAACGGGTTGTCGCCCCGCGCACAGCCGGTTGGGCCGACCTCAGGCCTGCCCGGACCGCGGCGCGGAGAGCCTTGGGCTATTTTGTCAGGATGAAGCCCTTGAGCTTGCCGAAGGCAGCTGCAAGGAGTTCCTTCTGCTGTTCGGCGTGTTTGGCGTAATAGCCGACCGCGGTGGATGCGGAGGCTGGCCGCCCGGCATAGCCTAGCCGCTGTCCCTCTTGCAGATTCTCGTGAATGTGATGCTGAATAAAGAACCAGGCACCCTGGTTCTGTGGCTCATCCTGGCACCACACGAGATCGCGCAACTGCGGATAGCGCTTGAGTTCGGCGGCAAAGGCCTTGTGGGGGAACGGGTACAACTGCTCGAAGCGCACGATCGCCACATCCTGCGCATCACGCTGCGTACGTTCGGCCAACAGGTCGTAATAGACCCGGCCCGTGCACACGATCATGCGCTTGACCTTCGAGGCGTCGAGGTCAGTCTGCTCGCCCAGCACGGTGTGAAAGTGCCCGTTCGCCAAGTCGGCCAGCGGCGAGCGAGCCTGCTGGTGGCGCAGCAGGGATTTCGGCGTCATCACCACCAAGGGTTTACGGAATGGGCGAATCATCTGCCGGCGCAACAGGTGAAACATCTGCGCCGGATTCGTCGGCTGGCAGACCTGAATGTTGGTCTCCGCGCACAGCTGCAGATAGCGCTCGAGCCGTGCTGAAGAATGCTCAGGCCCCTGCCCTTCGTAGCCATGCGGCAAGAAGAGCGTGAGTCCGGAGGCGCGGCCCCACTTCACCTCAGCTGCGGAGATGAACTGATCGATCAGGACCTGGGCACCGTTGGCGAAGTCGCCAAACTGGGCTTCCCAGATGACCAAGGTGTTGGGGTCCGCGGTCGAATAGCCGTACTCGAAACCGAGCACAGCCTCCTCGGAAAGAATGGAGTCAATCACCACGAAAGGCGCCTGCCCCTCGGACACATTCTGCAACGGGACATAACTGCCTGCGTCCCAGCGCTCCCGGTTCTGGTCATGCAGCACTGCATGGCGATGGCTGAAGGTACCTCGCCCGCAATCTTCGCCCGACAGACGCACGGGGAACCCGTTTGCCACCAGCGAAGCGAACGCGAGATGCTCACCCATGCCCCAGTCCAGAGACAGCTCCCCCCGCCCCATCTTGGCTCGGTCGGCGATGACTTTCTCCACCAGAGGATGCAGCTTCAGGTCCTGCGGCAGCGTGGTGATGCGATCGGCCAGGCGCTTGATCTCGGCAAGTGGCAGCGCCGTGTCGGCGTTGTCCGTCCACTTGCGGTTCAGGAAAGGAGTCCAGTCGACTGCGAACTTGCTTTTGTAATTCGAAAGCACGGGTTCGAGGGCGCGCTCGCCGTCTTCCATGGCTTGTCGATAGGCTTGCACCATGGCGTCGCCATCAGCCTCGCCGATGACGCCTTGGCTGGCCAGCCGGTCCGCATAGAGCTTGCGCGTGCCCGGATGAGCCGCGATTTTCTTGTACATGAGCGGCTGCGTGACAGCGGGTGTGTCCTGCTCGTTGTGGCCGAGTTTGCGGAAGCACACGATGTCGACCACGACGTCGTGGTGAAACTCGGTGCGAAAATCCACCGCAAGCTGATGGCAAAGTGCGACCGCCTCTGGATCATCGCCATTGACGTGCAAAACGGGCGCTTCGATCATCTTGACGACATCAGTGCAATACAGCGTGGAACGGGTGTCGCGCGGATCGGACGTCGTGAAGCCGATCTGGTTATTGATCACGATATGCACCGTTCCGCCGGTCGAATAGCCCCGGGTTTGGGCCAGCGCCAGCGTTTCCATCACGACACCCTGGCCGGCGAAAGACGCATCGCCATGGACCTGCACGGGCAGAACCTGAAGGCCTGCCTTGTCGCCGCGGCGTTCCTGGCGCGCGCGCACCGAGCCCTCAACGACCGGATTCACAATTTCCAAATGCGAGGGATTGAATGCCAGCGAAAGGTGGACGGGTCCCGAAGGCGTGGAGACATCGCTTGAAAAGCCTTGGTGGTATTTCACATCGCCCGATGGCAGGTCGTGCGCGTGCCTTCCTTCAAATTCGTCGAACAGATCCTTGGGACGTTTGCCCAAGGTGTTGACCAGGACGTTCAAGCGCCCGCGATGGGCCATGCCGATGATGACTTCCTGCGCGCCACGCTCCCCGCTGCGCTGAATGATCTCGTCCATGCCGACGATAAAACTCTCGCCACCTTCCAGCGAAAACCGCTTTTGCCCCACATAACGTGTGGCCAAGAACCGCTCCAAACCTTCGGCCGCGGTGAGCTTGTCCAGGATCTCGCGCTTTTTCTCGGCGCTGAAACTCGGCCGGGTACGGATGCTTTCCAGCCGCTGCTGCCACCAGCGCTTCTGGTTCTGATCGCTCAGGTACATGAACTCCGCGCCGATGGAGCCGCAATATGTTTCATGCAGGTTGTTGACGAGCTCGCGCAGGCTCATGCTCTCCTTGCCGAAATAGGTGTTACTCGTATTGAAGACGGTTTCCAGGTCCGCATCGGTAAAACCATAGAAAGCGGGGTCGAGATCGGGAATCTCCGGACGTTCGGTGCGCTTGAGCGGATCCAGGTCGGCCCAGCGCACGCCAACGTTGCGATAGGCCGCAATGAGTTGCTGCGCAGCAACACGCTTGCGCGACATGTCCACATCGGAGGCAAGCGTGATCGGTCGCGCAGGACCGGTCTTGGCACGCTGCGCAAAGGCCGAGACTACAGGCGCGTGGGGAATATCGCGCGAGTTACTGCCGTCAACGGCCGGCACATGCTGCAAAGCATCAAAATAGTCGCGCCAATGGTCGGGAACGGCACCAGGGTTTGCGAGATAGGTTTCGTACAGCTCCTCGACGTAAGGAGCGTTGCCGCCGAACAGGTAAGAGTTGGCGCGTAGCTGCTGAATAGTCATGGTGGGCTCACTGGTTCGCCGGGTATCCCGGCATAAAGTGGGTGAAACACCATGCGCCAGCGTGGGTACCCCATGGTGGCGCACAGCGGTCCGATGACGAAAGACCTGTAGCAACTGTACCAGCCGATTTGATGCAACGCAAAAATGCTTTCGCCTCCGCCCACCACCTCACGCGGACCCGAGACCTTGCAGTGGGGCTATGTCTCAAACAAAACCTGTGAGGCGTTGCGCTTCGTCCATAAGGAAAAAACAGGCGGGAATTGCTTCCAGCCTGTTTTTTGTCCATGATTCAAGGCAAAAACAACACCTTGCACAACGCCAACATCACCAATCACATCTTGGCGTAATCCGCCAAGCCTGGATTTCCCTTGAGACCGATCAGCTTGGGCTCATTGGGCTTGAGCGGCTTGATGACCTTCTGGTGCTTGAGGTACTCCTCCACGATGTCCCAGATTGGCGGATTGCTCGCATTTGCCGATGCCTGCTGCACTGGCGCCCAACCCGCAACCTTGTACGTCTTCTTCGGATCGAGGGGTTTGCCACCCAGGCGCATATCCTGGATCCGGTTGCCAATCTTCTCATTCGGCGCACAGGTGTATTCCAGCGCCCCAACCCGGACCATATCGCCGCCTTGCTGATAGTAGGGGTCCGGGTTAAACAGGTTGTCGCCCACGTCTTCCATGACCGACTTGACAGTCTCCCCTGTCATATCGGTCAGGGTGCAGTACGGATATGTGATCGCCAGCTGGGTCATCATGGCTTCGCGGGTGATGGGTTCGCCAGGCAGCAGGCTGCCTCCCCAACGGAAGCCCGGCGAGAAGGCCAGGTCACCACCGCGCACGGCCAGCATGGCATCGACGACGAGTTGGTCCCAAGTGTCGTTGAAGTTGCCACGCCGGTACAACACACCTTCCGTGTGCGCGAGCACCTCATTCATCTTGCTCTCGTAAGGTGCGCGGTGCTTCTTAATCAGCCCGTTCATGTCGGCGTCGGCGGGCAGGAGCTCGGAGAACACCGGCAGCAAACGATACTTGTAGCTGACCATTTTCCCGCCACGCACGTCGAAGTCCATCACGGCGAGGAACTTACCGTGCGAGCCCGCGTTGGTCACCAAGGTCATGCCACCCGATGGACGCCGAACTTCCACAGCCACGGCTTCACCGTCGTGGGTATGTCCACCGAAAATGCAGTCGATGCCCTCAACCAGCGAAGCCATCTTCCGGTCCACATCCATCCCGTTGTGGGAGATCACGACCACCAGTTGGGCGCCCTTCTTCTTCACCTCGTTCACCGTTTTTTGCATATGCTCGGTGTCGATGCCGAAGGTCCAGTCGGGAATCAAGTAGCCAGGATTGGCAATTGGCGTGTAGGGAAATGCCTGGCCGATGATCGCCACCTGCACCCCATTCATCTGCTTCATCACGTAATTGGGAAACACCGGGTCCCCAAAATCCGCCGTCTTCACGTTCTGCGCAACGAAATCGATCTTGCCCTTGAAATCCTTGTTGACGATTTCCTTGACGCGATCCTGGCCGTAGGTGAACTCCCAATGTGCGGTCATCACATCCACACCCAACTGCAACTGGGCGTCAACCATATCCTGGCCTTTGGTCCACAACGACAGGCCGGTGCCTTGCCACGTGTCGCCCCCGTCGAGCAACAGCGCGCCAGGGCGGGAGGCCTTAAGTTTCTTGACCAGCGTGGCGATATGGGCATAACCGCCCATCTTGCCGTACTGCTTGCTCGCGCGCACAAAATCCAGATACGTGAACGCGTAGGACTCGCGCGTGTTCGGCTGAAAGCCCATGCGCTTGAGGTAGTGCGCACCCACCAGGTGGGGAAGGTGCCCCTCCATGGTCCCGATACCGATGTTCACGCTCGGCTCGCGGAAATAGATCGGCTGCAAATGGGCATGACTGTCGGTCATGTGCAGAAAGTGCACATTCCCCGTCACGGGTGGGCTGTACAGCTTGTCCACCTCAGCTGCACTGGCTTCGCGCATCATCGGAAATCCGCTGACACCGGCAGCAGCCAAAACACTCAGAAACTCGCGGCGGGAAATGCTCATTGTCGATCCTTGAAAAAGAAAAAGCCCGCCACTCGGCAACGATGAGGCGGGCAGGTCAGACGCGGCTGATCGGCTGTCGACCAGCCTCGAAGCTTTGAGATTACTTGTTAACCGGAGAATTCGGGTCCATGAGCAGCGCCATCACATCCTTCATCTCCTGTTCGGTCAGGATTTGATGAGCGCCGAATGGCGGCATGTAACTGCAGGCATTAAAGGCCTGCGAGTCGTAGATGCGTGCCCAGGTGTACTTCAGAATGGCTTCGCTGTTGCCACGCAGCTTCGCGTAGTGATACAACTCGGGCCCGATGTTGCCTTGCGACGGGTCGTTTGCGATCATCTTGTGGCAAGCCAGACAGTTACCCCCATTGGGTGAGCCCGGCTTGTCGCTCCACTGCATGCCTTTGCCGTCTTCGGCAATCTTCAGGCCCGCCTTCCAGTCGCCAAGGTATTGGCCATCCTTCGGATAGACAACCTTGTCGGCGGCCATCTGTTCGAGTTTTTTCTGCAGGTCCGCCGGCATGGGCTGACCGAGGTACGCGTATTTCGAGCACTCATATTGATGCGGCGTCTGCTTCAGACGAGCCACAGTCGCCTGCCCTTTGCTGACGAAATCATTCTTGAGCACGCTTTGGAAGGACTCGGTCGCAAATGGATTGTCGCTCCCACCCGAAGCCGTCGTATTCATGCCCGCGCAACCGCTCAGCAATGCGGCACCCGCTGCTGCAAGAGTAAAGGTAATTAATTTTTTCATGTCGTCTCCTCGATCAGCGCTTGAATGTGGGCGTGTGGAGCGTGGCGCCATTCGAATTCACCCCCATGTAAGTGATCAGATCGATGACAGCGTGGGAGGTAAATTTGGGAGCCGGCCACCGCTGCTGGCGCTCGCACGCCAGCATGCGCCATTCGAGGGTGCGGGCGACACCTTGTGAATTCGGATACGCCGGCCACGTTGCATACGACACCGCGGCCTCTGCGTTTGTCAAATTCGGCAAGGCTGAGATTTTGATGCGCTTTCCACTCTCGGAATGGCAAGCGGCGCACGAGAAGTTGAACGGCCCTGCGCGATAGAAGAACAGCTTCTTGCCGTTCTCGTAGGACTGCTTTTCGAGCGCGTTGTCCTGGGGAATGGCAATCTTCATCCCATCGGACTCATGCGCCACATACATCGCAATGTTTTCCAGCGGCGAAGCGTTGCCACCTTCTTTGGCGAAGGGTTCCTTATCGGCGTCCTTGGCGCTGAATCCTTGCAGGGTTTCCATGCACGTGACCAGACGCGATTCCAGATCCTGCACCTTGCCGGTATCGGCAAAATAACGTGGCAACTGGGCATACGCACCTTTCACCACGCCGGGGCCGAGGCCCAAATTGCACTGTTCGAGAGAAACGTTCTTGGGGCCGCGCTTTTCACTCCAAAGCTTCTTGCCATCGTCGATGTTGAAGTCGGCAGGATTCCCGCCCATTTCATTCATCAGCTGAAGGTAAGCATTGCCTTCTTGGGTTTCCGAAGCCGCCTGCGCTTGATTCACGCCGGCACCGATCAGCATCAGGGCGGGAACAGTCATCCCGACCAGTGCGGCCATTTTTTTAAGTCGTAGTTTCATAGTCTCCTCGCGAACAGTGCGTACTGCATCCAACAAGTTGCGAAAACTCAAACACCGATTGATCAGGATACGGTGGTGCTGTCAGTCTGGGTCTCGCCCTTGTTATCCAGCCAGGTCACGGCAACCTTGTCACCCGACTTGCCGCCCTTGAAACGGAATTCCAGGAACGGATTCTTGGAAATTGCAGTACCCCAGTCGCACTCCAGAACGGTCTTGCCATTGTTCGTGCAAGTCACTTTCTGGATGAAATGGGCAGGAATGATCTTGCCGTCTGGGCCCTTCAACAGGCCGGTCTCTTCGGGATGAGACATCAGGACGCGGACAACCACCGCGTCGCCTTCAACGTTAGCGCGCATGCGCATTGGATTGGGCATTGTGAACTCCAATAAATAGTCTGATTAACCGAGTGGTGGAAAACGGGGTTCAGCCGCCGCAACCGCCGAGGGTGACCTTGATCTCCTTCTTGCTGTACAGAAGCTTGTCACCTACCTTGGCCACGGCATAGACGTGGGATGTCTGCGCCATCTTGATGCGCGTCGCCACGTTGGGCTCGGCACCCTCCTTCATGTGGAAGGCGGCGACCATTGCGGTCGGATTCTTCTGCACCACGATCCCCACCATGGTGGTCCCAGCTGCCGACGACTTCACGCCAACGGGCACCACTGCACCGTTTTCCGCGATATCCGGGCCAACGATGGACACGTCCGTGCTTTCGGTCGGGGTGACGCCCAGGATCTTGGCCACCTCGTCCAGCGATTTGGCTTCGAACAGCTTGGGATCCCAGCCCGGGGCGTCGGCCGCTTGCGCGGTGACGGGCAGAAGACCGGCCGAGGCGGCCAGACCCACAACGGTCGCACCAGCACTAAGCTGCATGACCTGACGACGAGTTTGATTCATACGACTTGCTCCTCAAAATGAAAAATGCGTAAACAGAAAGCCTGGCCGCAAGGGCATAAACGCTTACTGCTTCGCTCCGTCTACAACCCAGTTCGCGACCATCTTGGCATCGGCCTCACTGATACTCTGCGGCGGCATGGGCATACTCCCCCAAACCCCGGAACCGCCTTTCATGATACGCGTGGTCAATTCGCCGATCATGTCGGTTTTACCCGCGTACTTCTTGGCGATTTCCTGGTAGCCGGGCCCTACAAGCTTGTTGTCGCCGAAGCTGTGGCAAGCGATGCAACCATTGGCCTTGATCAACGCCACGACCTTTGCATTCGGGTCATTGGCGGCTGCGCTCTTGCTCTCCTCAGCCTTCTTCAACGCATCTTTCGACAACGTGACTTGCCCCTGGATCGGGCCCCAGGCGCGGTTCTCATCCGCCAGGTTGCCCCAAGTGTTCATCGCATATTCGGGGATGAAGGTCTGGACAACCGGCTTGGGTGCGCAGTTTTTCATGCACTCGACATTATGGGTATCCGGGATACCCCCATTGCCCATCTCCTTGCCTGGCCACATGCCGTGATTCCAGGTCATCCCGTTGCGGTTGGGCAGCATGTTCTGGACCTGCTGCACGTTGTCACGCGTGAGTGTGAAATTGGCGGGAACGACGTTGGCCAAGTTGAGCAGGTACGCGACCAGGGAATAGGTGTCGTTCCAGCTCAACGACAGCGGAGCATTCCACGGCATGGCGCGGTGAATGTAGTCGAACAGCGTCGAGAGTGTCGAGAGCTTCTCGATCGAGGTGCCGCCGCCTTCGGTCACATTCGCCAACTTGGCCACTCGGCCCGTGGCGATATCCTGCTTGGATGCCTGATAGGCACCCACGATCGGTGGGAACACAGAGTTCGAATCGGCGAAATCACCGTGGCAGGAGGCGCACTTGGCTTCCCACAGCTTGGTGCCCTCGGCAACGGTGCCCTGGCCGGCCGGCAGCCCCTGGAAGTCGGGACGCACGTCGATATTCCATGCCTTGATCTCATCCGGCGTGGCCCCACGGCCAAGGGTGGACCCCAGATTGGCGCCCCAGGCGACCGAGAAGGCCGCAGTGAGCGCCGCCGCGACGGCGGCCTTACGAATTCGCGAGTTGGACATTGCGAACATCTCCAGTTTCTTCAACTTGCCAGGTTTGGATTGCATTGTTGTGGTAGACCGAGCGGGTACCGCGGACTTTGCGAAGCTCTTGGTAGGTGGGCTGCACCATGCCGGTTTCGTCAACCGCGCGACTTTGCAGGAAGGCAGCCTTGCCATTCCACACCCAAGGGATGTTGAACCGCGTAAGCGCCTTGTTTTGCACCGGCCCTTCGATACGCGCCTGCTGCCAACTGGAGCCACCGTCGAAAGACACATCCACCCGCTTGATTTTGCCCCGGCCCGACCACGCAATGCCGGTGACGTTGTAGACACCCTTGTCCATCAGGACCTGGCCGCCGGATGGCGAGGTGATCACCGATTTGCACTCCATCACCGACGTGTACTGACGCAGCTTGCCGTCGGGCATGAGGTCAACGTAACCCAGGACTTCGTCTTTGGCCGCAAAAGGCGTGGTCCCGAGCTTGATGCGGCGCAGGTATTTGATCTGCGAGACACCCTCGACGCCGGGCACGACCAGTCGCATGGGATAGCCGTTCTCTGGGCGCAGCATTTCGCCATTCTGGCCATAAGCCACCAACACCTCGCCAGAAAGCACGAGGGACATCGGAATCGTGCGATTTTCGTGCGACCCATCGGCACCTTCGGCCATGATGAAGCGAACACCGTTCAAGTTGGCGCCACAGTCCTCCAGCAGCTTGATCAACGGCACTCCGGTGAATTCGCTGCATGACACCATGCCGTGCGTGTACTGCACGGTGGGCACCGCCACGTTGCCCCACTCCATTGCGGAGTTGGCGCCGCATTCGATGAAGTGAATGCGCGACACGGGCTGCATGCGCATGATGTCGCCCACTGTATAGACCTTGGGGTTTTTCACCAGGCCCTTCTCGCCCATCACCATGAGACGATGCTGCGCAGGATCGATGTCATACCAACCCTGGTGCGAGCGGTTGAAGTGCAGACCCGACGGGGTAATGATGCCGAACATGCCCTGCAGCGGCGCAAACGCCACATTCGCCTGGTTGACAGCCGCAAGGCCAGGGCTTATGCGCCGCACCAGATTGGCCTCGTACTTCGAAGGTACTCCATAGGGCGGCTCGTCGACCGGCTTGCCTAGCGTGGTTCCCCACTCGGGCTTATCCAGAATGAACTTGCTGCCTTTGTCGCCAATCCAGTCCTTGCGCTCTTCAGCGGTGGCGCCATACGCGCTTGCCGCCCCGCCAGCGACCATCGTCGCGCTCGCTGCGGTGAACGCCCGACGCAAGAAGTCACGCCGACCACCCTGAACCTGCGCGATCTGTTCGGCGGTCAGGAAGTTTTCCGGTGCTGGACGCAACCGGCCTAGCCTTTTGCTGTAGTCACTCATCCTCGTACTCGCTTGTTGAAAAGCTAAATGCGCCGAGCCAGGCGCTCTGTTTGGGAAACGGACTCTGGATCGTCCAGCTCGATGGCAATTTGGGTGCAAACCGTCCGGCAGAGCTGGACCGCCTTCTCACTTTGCACCCGGTAATAAACCTGGTTACCCACCCTCCGCTTGGCAACGATTCCCGCCTGATACAACACCTTCAGGTGCTGCGAAACATTGGGCTGCGTGGAATCGACTGCCACCATGATGTCGCCGACGCTTTTTTCCTGGTTGCAAATGGCGTTCAGGATGCGCAGCCGCAGGGGCGTGGCCAACACACCAAACAACTCCGCCGCCGAGACAAAAACGCGCTCGGCGCTCTCGTCGTCGTCGTCAGTTGCCGCGTCAAGCAACGGCAAAGGGGAGGTTGGCGTGGCCATCGAATCTACGTATAAGCAAGAACTTATGAATTGTAGGGGACTCAGCCCCCCCGTCCAGACCAACTGCCTAGGATTTTCCCTAGTTATTGGTGAGCAATTGCTTCACGGATCTGCTCAAGCGCAAGCGGATCTTCCAAAGTCGTGAGATCGCCCGGGTCGCGCTGCTCGCACAGCGCCTGAATGGAACGCCGCAGCAATTTGCCCGAGCGGGTTTTCGGTAAGAGTGCGACAAAGCGCACACGCGCCGGCCGCGCGAGCGCGCCGAGTTGGGTCTGCACTGTTTGCATGATGTCGGCCTCAAGACTCGCGCGACCTGCCGCATCGGCAATTTTGGAAGCCTCGCGGGGCACCACAAAAGCCATTGCAGACTGTCCCTTGACGGGATCGGCCGCACCGACGACCGCAACCTCAGCGACCGCCGGATGGCTGGAGATGCTTTCTTCGATTTCCCGCGTACCCAATCGGTGGCCCGCAACATTGATGACGTCGTCAGTGCGGCCCAAAATTGTGATGTAGCCCTGCTCGTCGGCGACACCCCAGTCGAAGGTGGAGTACGCCTGTTGCCCAGGGAATGTGGACCAGTAGGTGCTCACGAAACGCTGGTCATCACCCCAGACCGTTTGCATACAGCCAGGCGGTAGCGGCCAACGGATGGCCACGACACCCTTCTCGCCGGGCGCAACGGGCTCACCTGTTGCCTCGTGCAAAATCTGGAGGTCATAACCCGGCATGGCCACGCCAGGCGAGCCGAGCTTCGGGGGCAAGGCCTCGACACCGTTAGCGATACCCAGGATCGGCCAACCAGTCTCGGTCTGCCAATAGTTGTCCACGACCGGCTTGCCCAGCGTTTGCGAAGCCCAAGTGGACGTTGGCTCGTCGAGGGGCTCGCCCGCGAGGAAAAGACGCTGCAGCGACGACAGGTCGTATTTGCGCATGAACTCAGGATCGTATTTCTTGAGCACGCGCAGGGCCGTGGGCGAGGAAAACATCACGTTAACGCGGTGTCTCTCGACGAGGCTCCAGAAAATCCCCGCATCAGGGCGCAGCGGCGTGCCCTCATACATGAGCGTTGTCATGCCACGCAGCAGCGGCCCGTACACGATGTAACTATGGCCCACCACCCAGCCGATATCGCTGGTGCTGAAAAAGACACCACCCGGATCACCGCAGAAAATGTCACGCATGGATGCGGCCAGGGCCACGGCGTGGCCGCCGGTATCACGCTGCACGCCCTTGGGCTTGCCCGTGGTGCCTGACGTGTAGAGGATATAGCTCGGGTGCGCGGCATCGACCCACACGCACGGCACGGACGTATCGCCCACCGTCACGCACGCAGCCGCGTAGTCGACATCGCGCCCCGCCACGGGCTGATAGGCATAAAGACCGCGATCGACCATCAACACCCTTTCCGGTTTATGGGCCGCACGCCCGATTGCTTCATCGAGCAACGGCTTATAGGGAACCACACGGCCGGCGCGAGAGCCAGCATCGCTGCTGACCACCAGTTTGGGGCGCGCATCATCGATGCGTGTAGCCAAGCTCAGTGCCGCAAACCCTCCAAAAACGACAGAATGAATCGCACCTAGACGCACGCAGGCCAACATCGCAAACACGGCCTCTGGAATCATCGGCATGTAAATAAGCACGCGGTCGCCCTGCTCCACGCCCTGCCTGCGCAGGATGGCCGCCATGCGCTGCACCTCGGTGTGCAGCTGCGCATAGGTGAGGATCCGGCTTTGCCCCACTTCGGTCGACTCCCAGATCAAGGCTGGCTGGGTGGCACGCGCAGGCAAGTGACGATCAACCGCGTTGTGGCACAGATTGATCAGCCCCCCCGAAAACCAGCTGGCGAAGGGACGCTGGCTGCCGTCCAGCACCTGGTTCCAAGGGCGATGCCAGTCGATCAATGATGCCTGTTCAGCCCAGAAAGCCTCCGGTTGCGCGATCGAGCGGCGATGGTATTCGGCGTATTTCATGCTTGGTCTCCTGTTTGTGTTATAGCTTCTCACGTTAGGCAAGCGACCTGACGCCCTGCTGACCCGGCGCGCGACAAGCCCAGCCGCTTGCGGCGGGGAAGGATCGCGCGGATGCCTCAGGCACCCTGTCTCAATTGATGCGACGTCCGATGTGCTGTAGATTTCACCAGCCTGAAACGCCTTCAAGCCCTTCAGTCTGAGCTCCGCCCCAGCGGCCCGCAGCAGCGCGACATGTGGCACTTCGCGGGCTCGTGCCGGGTCGTCCTCGACGAGGCGCTTGCCTTGCAGAAGGAGCGCGACGCGCAGGGCGGGAAGAAACTCGGCTAGGCAGGCTGTGCAAACAGCTCACCGCAGGGCGCCATGGCCATCGGGCCGTGTTGCGCCTTGGCAGTCGGAGGCGCCCGTGAATGCGCTGCAACAGGCGCTCAAGGATCTGGAACGCGCCCATGCCAACTTTTTCGCCAAGCGCACGGACTCCCCCCGCTTCAAGAGGAAAAGCCAGCACGACAGCTTCCGCGACCCCGACCCGAAACAGATCAAGCTCGGCCAGGGCAACATCCGCATCGCCCATGCCGGACTGTGGTCTTCTGGCGGCGGCGAACCACACCAGTCAAGCTCGGTTCAACTGTGCTGTGCGCGGTTATGCGACCCACGCCGACCTTGTCGGCGCGATGAATATCCTGGCGCGGCGACACCGCGTCGCAGCCCGTGGAGAGGTGACGCATTCAGACCCCTCGATAAAGCAGAAACCCACCGAAGCGGGCCTGTGCGCGAGCTCACGCATGCGTAGCGCCGCAGCAATCCACGCCCTTGCCGCGCAAACGGCGGCCACAGGCCAAGGGCGGGTGGATGTCAACTCGAACCGGTCGAAGCCGGTGACCTTGTCCTGAGCCTGGGTGGGCGCACCCGATCCATCAGCTGGTGCGCCCAGCGCCCCTCGCGCGCGGCCCGCTCAGATGGTCACCACCATGCGCCCGCGGGACTGGCCGGCCATGATGCTGGCCGCGGCCTCCAACACCTTGTCCAGAGGCACGTCACGAGCCATGCGCTCGAGCTGATTTGCGTCGAGCTCGTCGGCTAATGCCGCCCAGGCAGCGCGACGCGCGCTCAAAGGCTGCATGACGCTGTCCACACCGACCAAAGTCACGTTACGCAGGATGAAAGGGGCCACGGAACTCGGAAAATCCATGCCTTGGGCCAATCCGCATGCAGACACGACACCGCCCCACTGAGTCTGCGCACACGCGTTTGCGAGGATTTGACTTCCCGCCGTGTCCACGACGGCAGCCCAGCGCTCCTTTTGAAGGGGCTTGCCCGGAGCACTTAATGTGGCACGATCGATCACCTCGGATGCGCCCAATTCGTGCAGATACGACGCCTCATCCGGCTTACCCGTTGCCGCGACGACGCGGTACCCTCGGCGCGACAAAAGGCTCACTGCCATACTGCCCACGCCACCGGTGGCCCCGGTGACGAGCACGTCCCCGTCAGCAGGCTTGACGTCGTGGCGAGCAATGGCCTGAACACAGAGCATGGCGGTATAGCCTGCAGTGCCAATGATCATCGCCTGTCGCGTGTCAAACCGCACCGGCAGGGGCACGAGCCAATCACCCTTGAGACTGGCGCGCTCCGCAAGGCACCCCCAATGCGTCTCGCCAACCCCCCATCCATTCAATATCCAACTGTCCCCCGGCTTCCACGCAGCATGACGACTCTCCAGAATCGTTCCAGCACCATCAATGCCAGGCACCATCGGCCACTTGCGGACGACCGGCGCCTTGTTCGTCAGTGCTAAGGCATCCTTGTAATTGAGGGTCGAGTGCTGAACTTGCACGAGAACATCGCCCTCGGGCAGCTCACGCTCATCCACGTCGCGCAGCTGTGCCTGAAACCCATCTTCGCTCTTGCTCAATACCCAGGCCTTGAACATCGTCGGTCTCCACGTCGTTGTCGTTGATCAACCCCTATTGTTCCACCGCTGCGACCATTCGCGCGCCCCACAGCGCGAGGCGCCGTCAGCCCGATGGCGCCGGCCCCAAGACACGTTTCAGCCCGAATGCGGTCAGCCGCGATTGGGCAACTTGAGGTTGACGGCGCACGGGGAGGCAGTTACATTTGCGCGACTATGGGGAAGACGCCAAGGTACGCACTGCAATGGACTGTTTCGCTCGCCATGTTGGCGTGCTCGGCTGCTGCACGCGCACAACCCCCCTCCCCGACGACGCCTGACGCGAATGCCGCGCATGTATCGGACGCCAGCCCGGGCAATGGCGACACGCTGCAGCAATGGCTCACGCAGAGTGGCTTGGTTCGGCAAGTGTCGGGCCGCGCCTCCGATCTTGTCATTAACGCCTTGAGCTTCCTCGGCGTCAGCTACAAATACGGCGGCGATCATGCGTCCACCGGTTTCGATTGCTCCGGTTTCGTGCGCCACGTCTATCGGCAGACTCTCGGCCTCGTTTTGCCGCATAACGCTGCGCAGCAAAGTCATGAGGGCGAGAGGGTCGCGGACAGTCAATTACGCCCGGGCGATCTCGTCTTTTTCAACACCCTGCGCCGCGCGTTTTCGCACGTCGGCATTTACATCGGCAATGGTGAATTCATTCATGCGCCACGCCCCGGCCAAGAGGTTCAGATTGGCAGTCTCGACAGTCCTTACTGGGCACGGCGTTTCGACGGTGCTCGCCGGCTGATCAGCCGCGCCACTGATGCCGTGCCGGAAGCTCAGGCGACGACAGTTGACGCGGCACACACAGATCATTCAGCCCCAGGCGGCGCACCCGATCACCCCTCCAGCACGGATCGCTCCAGCCAATCGGCCACTGCGCGGCCGGACGCCGTCAATTCGACGGCCGTTGCTGAGTTCTCGCGCTGAAGGCAAACCCACGGCTCTCGCCACAGCACCATGTGACAAGAGCCGTGCGGCAATGCACGCTCAGCGCTTGGCAGGTGGCAAATCCGTACACGAGCCTTCTGCCACCTCGGCTGCCAAGCCGACCGATTCCCCCAGTGTCGGATGGGGGTGGATCGTGCGACCGATGTCGACGGCATCGGCGCCCATCTCGATGGCCAGGGCGACTTCGCTGATCAGGTCGCCCGCATGCGTGCCAACGATTCCACCGCCAACAATCCGGTGCGTGCCAGCGTCGAAGAGCAGCTTGGTATATCCCTCATCCCGTCCATTCGCGATGGCGCGTCCCGATGCCGTCCAGGGGAACAAGCCCTTGGTCACCGCGATTCCCTGTGCCTTGGCCGAATCCTCGGTGAGACCCACCCACGCGATTTCCGGATCCGTGTACGCCACGCTTGGGATCACGCGCGCATCGAATGCGCTACGCGCAAGCGCCCCATCGCCCTTGAGTTCACCGGCGCAGACTTCTGCTGCCACGTGTCCTTCATGCACGGCCTTGTGCGCCAGCATTGGTTGGCCCACGACGTCGCCGATGGCATGGATATGCGGCACGTTCGTCCTCAACTGCTGATCAACTGTAATGAAGCCCCGTTCGCTTACCGCCACGCCCGCCCTGTCTGCACCAATCTTGCGGCCATTGGGTGATCGCCCCACGGCTTGCAGCACCATGTCGTAGCGCTGCGCCTCGGCGGGCGCGCCTTCCCCTTCGAAGCGCACCCACACGCCATCGGGCTTGGCTTCCGCCCCCACAGTCTTTGTCTTCAGCATGATGCGGTCGAACCGGCGCGCATTGAGCTTTTGCCAGACGCGCACCAAATCGCGGTCAGCCCCTGGCATCAGCCCATCCAGCATTTCCACGACATCGAGCCGCGCACCCAACGTCGAATACACAGTGCCCATTTCCAGCCCAATGATGCCGCCCCCAATGATGAGCATCGACTTCGGCATCTGAGCCAGCGCAAGCGCACCGGTGGAGTCAACGATGCGTGGATCGTCCGGGAGGAAGGGCAAGCGCACCGCCTGCGAGCCCACGGCAATGATCGCACGCTTGAAGCGGACGACCTGGGTCACACCGGTTTTGTCCTGCGCGACACCGTCAGTGAGCTCCACCGCCACATGTTGGTCATCCACAAAGCTACCGTAGCCCCGCACAATGGCGACCTTACGCATCCTGGCCATTGCGCCCAAGCCGGCGGTGAGCTTACCCACCACCTTGGTCTTGTGCGCGGCAAGCTTCGTCTGATCCACAGTTGGTGCGCCAAATGTCACGCCCAAATCGGCAAAATGCGCCGCCTCGTCCATGACTGCCGCCACGTGCAGGAGCGCCTTGCTTGGGATGCAACCGACATTCAGGCACACACCGCCCAGGCTTGCGTAACGCTCGACCAGCACGACTTTCAGGCCGAGGTCGGCCGCGCGGAACGCCGCGGAATAGCCCCCAGGGCCAGCGCCCAATACCAACAGGTCGCAATCATGATCGACGGCTCGAGCTTCAATTGGCGTGGGCGCGGGCACGGGAGGCGCCACGGGCCGCTCGCTTGCCGAGGCAGCAGTTGCCGGCGATTCGGGTGGCGCAACAGCGACCGGCGCATCAGCCTCCAGCTCCAAAATCACCGAACCTTCGCTCACCTTGTCTCCAAGCTTGACGCGAA
>JAGWOZ010000221.1 GCA_028870715.1 Betaproteobacteria bacterium
ACGAGTCAAAGGTCTGCAGCGCAGCGGCGTCGATGATCCAAGCCCCTGGTCCCTCACCATTCCGCAGGGCCGCAATCGCCGTGCGGGCGACCTCGCCCGCCTCCATCACGGTGACCTGGGGCGGCAGTGCAAATGTGGCCACGGCGCTCAACCCTGCCCTTGACCACCCTGGGCCAATTGCTTGTTGCGCGTGTCCAGGGTCTGGATCAGGCCATTGATGCCTTTTTGCCCGATCTCCTGGGCGAACACGCCGCGGTAGTTGTCCACCAACCAGATACCCATGACGTTGACGTCCGCAATCTTCCAGTCGTTGTCGAGCTTGACCAACCGGTAGTCAAGCTGAACAGGCTCGCCGTTGTTCATCACGCGGGTGCGCACCACGACGTTGGTGGCATCGGGCGAGGCGCGAAATGGCAGGTATTCGATATGCTGGTTCTTGATCTGGGTCACAGCACCTGAATAGGTGTGGATGAGCAGAAGCTTGAACTGCTGCTGAAGTTCCTTTTTCTGCTCGGGCGACGCTTGTCGCCAGTAGCGGCCAACCGCTGAAGCCGTCATGCGTTCGAAATCGACGAAGGGAAGCACCTTGGACTCCACCAGCTGCATCACCTTCTGGGGATCGCCGGACTTCAGCGCAGGGTCGTTGTTCACCGCATCCATCACGGACTCGGAAAGCTTTTGGATGACTTGCACAGGCGCCGGCGTCGCGGCGCGCGCAGCAGGCGCTGCCAGCAAGCTCAAGGCAAGAAGCGGGAACAGGAAAGCGGCTTTAATCGTTCGAATCATGGTGTTCTCCGGAATGCCCGGCTCCGTGGCCTTAACGGGCCAAGGAGCCGAACGATGACAGGGGTCAGGGCTGCGCCGCGCCCGACGCGGCCCCATCCGGCCTCAATGCCGGGAGGCGCGCCTTGTGCGCAGCTTGGCTTGCGGTTGCAGCAGGCAACGCTCCCGACTCAGGCGCCGCATCGCTACTTGTACTCTCGCCCCCGTTGGAATAGTCCCCGCCTTCGTCCATCGGACCCGGTGACAGAACACCCTCGCTGCGCACAGCCTTGACCTGCGCCTTGCGCTGCTGAAGATACGCGTCACGCGTGAAGATATACGGGTCGAGCGCAATTTGCTCCAGCAAATCGGTCGTGCTCAGCAGATTGGCGCGCGCATTGATCACCTGCAGGACCGACGCCCCATTGCGCACCGTAACATCATTGGTGGCGTAGTTGAACGGGGCGTAGTAAATGCCCACACCGACACCTGCCGTATCGCGAATCGTGCTGGGGCCCAGCAGCGGAATCACGAAATACGGCCCAGAGCCAACGCCGTAGCGCGCCAGGGTCAACCCAAAATCATTGGGCTGCTTGTACAAGCCCATTTCCGTCGAGATATCGAGCACGCCAAAAAGCCCGAACACCGTGTTGACTCCAACGCGCATGAAGCCGTTGAGCCCCGCCACAACGTGACCCTGCGCGAAATCGTTCGCCATGGACCATACATCGCCCAGGTTGCCGAAAAAGTTTGTCACGCCGCGGCGCATTGGCGTCGGCACAACATTCTTGTAGCCCGTGGCTACCGGCTTGAGCACCACCTTGTCGACGTTCCGGTTGATGGTGAACATGGCCCGGTTGTACGGTCCGAGCGGATCCTGGGGGTTGTTCGCTGCGCATCCGGCAAGCAGGCTGGCTGCCAGTGCAAAACCCAGCACGATACCCGTGCGTGACCGCCTCGACGTGGACAGGGCAGATGAACCAGTCGTCAATATGTGCTCCATGTGCTCATTTCGCGCCGGGGTTGCTGCTACCCGACGCCGCTTTGTTGTAGAGGAACTGCCCAATGAGATTTTCAAGCACAACCGCCGATTGCGTGTTTTGAATTACGCCGCCATTGTGTAGATTCTTTTCCGAGGCGCCAGGGTCGAGCCCGATATATTGGTCCCCGAGCAAGCCCGATGTGAGAATCTTCGCCGAGGTATCGGTGGGGAACTTATAGCGCTGATCCAGCGCCAGCGTGACCTTGGCCTGGAATGTCTGGTTGTCGAACTCGACGTTCGCCACGCGCCCGACGACCACCCCCGCGCTTTTGACCGGGGCGTCGACCTTCAAGCCGCCGATGTTGTCGAACTGGGCGCTGACGTCATAGGTCGGCCCGAAATTCAGACTGAGCAGATTGCCGGCCTTCAGCGCCAGAAAAAGCAGGGCCACCGCGCCAATCAGCACGAACAACCCTACCCAAATGTCAATTTTTTTGCTTTCCATGCATGCTCCTATCGGTGTGCGCCAGGTTCTTGCGACAGCTCACACATATGCATTCAGGTGCTGAACATCAGCGCCGTCAAGATGAAATCCAGCCCGAGCACAACCAGCGATGCAACCACCACGGTACGCGTTGTGGCGCGTGAGACGCCTTCGGGAGTCGGCTGGGCGCGCCAGCCTTCGTAAAGGGCGACAAACGTAACAGCCACGCCGAACACCACACTTTTGATCACGCCGTTACCCACGTCGCTGAATACGTCCACGCCGCTTTGCATCTGCGACCAGAACGCCCCGGAATCAACACCGATCATCAGGACGCCCACGACGTAGCCCCCGACGACGCCCACCGCACTAAAGACGGCCGCCAGCAGCGGCATGGTGAAAATGCCTCCGATGAAGCGCGGCGCCAACACCCGCGACAGCGGGTCAACTGCCATCATCTCCATTGCCGAGATCTGCTCGCCCGCCTTCATCAGGCCAATCTCGGCCGTGAGCGACGTGCCTGCGCGACCTGCGAACAGCAGGGCTGTCACGACGGGACCGAGTTCGCGCACCAGTGAAAGGGCGACGACCAAACCAAGCGAATTGGCTGCGCCGTAGCGCGACAAGGTGTAGTAACCCTGCAAACCCAGCACGAAGCCGACAAATAGCCCCGATACAGCGATGATGGACAGTGAGTAGTTGCCCAGGAAAAAGACCTGCTGAACAATGAGTTTCGGCCGCAGCAAAGCGCGCGGAAGCAGCACTGCAAGTCGCAGGAACAGGCGCAGCCCGTACCCAAGGTCCGCCAGCAATCGCCGCGTGCCTGCACCGATCGCGCCGAGGAAATCAAGCATCGCGTTCATGGCCGAGGCGCCGATTGGCCAAGGAAGTCCGCCTGCAGGGGCTGGGCAGGATAATGAAAGCTCACCGGCCCATCGGGTTCGCCGCCGACGAATTGGTGCACCAACGGGTCGTGGCTCGCACGCAGTTCATCCGGACTGCCCTGAGCGATGAGCGCTCCATTGCCGAGGATGAAGACCCTGTCGGCAATCGCGAATGTTTCATCGACGTCGTGCGAGACCACAATGCTGGTGAGTCCCAGTGCATCGTTGAGCGTGCGGATGAGGCGCGCAGAAATCCCCAGCGAGATGGGGTCAAGACCGGCGAAAGGCTCGTCATACATGACAAGCGCCGGATCCAGGGCGATGGCGCGCGCAAGCGCCACGCGCCGCGCCATGCCGCCGGAGAGTTGGGCCGGGTAAAGATCGCGGGCGCCGCGCAGCCCCACCGCATTGAGCTTCATGAGGACCAAGTCCCGGATCATGCTTTCGGGGAGCCGGGTGTGCTCGCGCAGGGCGAAAGCAACGTTTTCGAACACGGTCTGGTCCGTGAACAGCGCCCCCATCTGGAACAGCATGCCCATGCGCCGGCGCGCGGCGTAAAGTTCGGCGTGGTTCATTGCGCCCACGTCCTGACCGTCGAACCGCACCGAGCCGGCTGTGGCGCGGATCTGCCCTCCAATCAGCCTAAGCAAGGTGGTCTTGCCGCCGCCTGAGGCACCCATGACTGCGACGACTTCCCCTGGCATGACGCGCACGGAGACCTTGCGCAGCACAAGGCGCGTGTCGTACCCGAAATCGACAGCGTCAAGTTCGGCGAGGGGCTGCAAGGTGGTTGACGACATGGGTGAGAAAGGGTGAGTCCGGGATAACCCGGATCAAAGGGTGCATTCTATTGAGGTGTGGGCGCGGCGTCAGAACACGGTTCTTTCCGCTCCGAGTCGGGTCCTAGACGCGATGGCTCGCCACTGAAGCGCTCCTCAGGGCACAATGCCGTCATTAATGATGCGGACGCCCAAGGGCTCCGCCTATGGTTGAAGGACGCGTCCCCTCATGGTTGGCCCTGATGTATCTTTTTGGCAACACCTGTTCGAACAGCACACAACGCCGTGGGATCGAGGAGGACCCAGCCCTCAACTGCGCGCGTGGCTGGAAAGCACGGCGTTGCGGCCTTGTCGCATCCTGGTGCCTGGCTGCGGAAACGGCCACGAAGTGCTGCTCCTTGCGGCAGCGGGTTTCGAGGTCACGGCCCTGGACTACGCTCCGGCGGCTGTCGAGCACGTCAAGGGCCGCTTGTTGAAGGCGGGCTTGCAGGCCCGTGTCATCGCAGCCGATGTGCGCGACTGGATGCCGGACAGGGCGTTTGAGGCGGTGTACGAGCAAACCTGCCTTTGCGCCCTGCACCCCGATGACTGGACGCTCTACGCAGCGCAACTACACCGTTGGCTCGTCCCCGACGGGCAGCTGTTTGCTCTCTTCATGCAGGCGCTCAAGCCTGGCGCGGCCGAGGGTTTGATTCAGGGGCCTCCCTACCATTGCGACATCCATGCCATGCGGGCCGTCTTTCCCGCCTCCCGGTGGAGCTGGCCAGCTCCACCGTACGCGCGCGTGGGTCATCCCTCGGACATCCATGAGATCGGGCTCATCCTCACCGCCAGAAGCTGATTAACCGGGAATTCTCAACGGGCCTGACTAGTCTGGGCGCGTTCCTTATGGCGGCGCTGCAACGTTGCCTTCCTCGGGCAGGGTCGATTTGAACGCTTGCAGAGCGTGCGCGTCAGGAACCTCGATGCCACCATACCGCAGGCGCAAAAGACCCAAACCCGATAGTCGCTGCAGCGCCTGATTGACGCGCTGACGAGACAGTCCGCATAGAGCACCCAACTCTTCCTGGGTAACGCGCAACAACTGCCCTACGGCTGGGTATAAGACCGGGTGGAACATCGCGGCCAACGTATGCGCCACGCGTTCGTCGGAGCCGGCGACTCGGTCAACCCGCATCTGTTCGGTGATCTGATCCAGTCGCTCGGTAAGCTGATTGACGATCGTGCGGTTGAACGCAAAGCTGCGATCAAGCAGCCAGTAAAAGGTCTCGGCTGGGAGCAGGCCGACATGACTTTTGCGCAGGGCGATGACGTCGCACTTCCATCTGCGGCGCTTGAGCAAGGCACACTCACCAAACCAGCCGCCGGGCGCCACACCGTTGGACACGATGGTCTTTCCAGCCCGCGACTCTGGGTCCATTTTCACAAGCCCGCTCAGCACACCGACCCAGTGCTCGGCTTTGTCGCCACGCCGACACACGGCATGGCCAGCCTCAACAACCTGCACGCGCAAGTCCTCATGCACGCGTGAACGCTCGCTGTCCAGCAGATCCCCCATCCACTGGCAGGACTGGTTGAGTTCCGCGAAGTCCCTGGGTTTCATAATTTTCGATT
>JAGWOZ010000018.1 GCA_028870715.1 Betaproteobacteria bacterium
CGGGCCCGCAAGCCATCACACCCAAGGGCGCCCACGTTGGCGCACCTGGGCTGGCGGCTGCTGGGTGGCGCAGCGGCATTGGTTGCCGTGCTGGTCAGCTTGTGGCTGTGGTCCTCCTGGGAGAACGTGCGGCGCACCCAGCAGGACCGCACGCAGCTCACGGTCACCTTGCTTGCCCTGAACGCAGACACCACGTTTTTGCGGATTCAGGACGATTTGCAGCGGCTCGGCGATGTGCTGCAAAGCCGCGGCGCGCCGAACGCAGTTGACGGCATGGCAGCTGCGCTGGAAAAGTTCAAAGAGCACCACCCCGGATTTGGTGGCGCCAGCGTCATCCTGCCCAACGGGCAGATGGTGATGAGCACAGCGGGCCCCAAGGTTGGTGTACTGCCCAACGTGATGGTCAGTCCTGCCTATGCCGACTATCGCGAAGATTTTGCCCAGACCCTGGGCTCGCAGGGGTTGAGCGTCGGCCGGCCGCAATACGGGTTTCTGCTGGGGCAGTGGTTCATCCCGTTGCGCTACCCGGTACGCGCGGCAAGCGGGGATGTGCAGTTCGTGGTCCAGACCAGTTTGCTTCTGGATCACCAACAGGCACTGTGGCGTGGCTTGTCGCTCAGGCGTGACGTGGCCATGGGCCTGTTGCGCGATGACGGCTGGCTGATCAGCCGCTATCCGGATCCCGGCGGTGACGGCTCGGTTTACCGTACCCGAACCACGGGCGCATTGATGCAGGCACTTGCGCGCCGTGGCGCGACAGGCACGGGTGTGTACACGGGTTTGACCGTGGATGGTCAGGAGCGCGAGGGGGCATGGGCGCGGCTGCAGAATTTTCCAATCGTGGCTTTTCTTTCGTACCCGCACTCGGCCATCGTGGCCATGTGGTGGCGCCAGGTCAGGTTGCCTTTTTTGCTCCTCGCCAGCGCAATGGTTCTCCTGCTCGCGCTCTACAACTGGCTGATGCGCCACTTCATGCGGCGCATGCAGCGCATTCGCAAGCAGATGGATTTTGTGCGTGCCGAGGAGCTGCACAGCAGCGGTGTGGCCGAGATCGACGCGCTGCTGCGCAAACTGGTGCGCTCACGTGAACAGGCGCGCCGCCTTGCCCGGAACCGCGAAAAAACCCTGCTTAAGGCCGCGCAGGCCGGCACCTACACCCGCACGGCGCACAACGGCGTGCTCGTGGCGGTCGACTCCAGCTTTGCGCGCATGTTGCACCGTCCCGCGCGCAAGCTGATTGGGCGGGAATGGGATGAACTTTTCACCACTGCCGGTGGGCCGCACACGGGCGACGCCAGCGCGATGGAAAGCGGGCGCCGCCTAGTGTGGACCCGTGGTCCGGACGGTGGCACGGTCTGGCTTTCGCTGGCCGAACATGCCGAAATGACGCCTCAGGGTCAAAAGGTGCTTCATGGCCTGGCCATCGACGTGAGTGAGCGTGAGAACCTCCTGCGCGCCGTGGAGCGGCAGTCGCAACGTCTGCAAACGCTGTGGGAACTGGCTGCGGGCGCGAGCGAGGATCCCCTCCATGCAGATGCGGCCGATCCCATAGCCCGCATGCTGGCGCAGGGCCGTGACGCACTAGGCCTTCAAGCAGCCATCATCTGCCTGCGCTTGGACGAGCAGTGCCACATGCTGTATGTGCAGGACGTGCATAACCGCTTCCGGCAGGGTCAAACGCTGTCGGGCAGTCACCCGCTGTGCGCCTGCGACGACGAGTCGGATGGCTCACTGTGGATTGCCGACACAAGCCGGTTCCCGGGTCTAGCGGGCATCTCGGGCGTCGGCTCGGTGATCCGGCTGCCCTTGACCCAGGCACACCAGACCCTGGGCTGCCTGCTGCTCCTGGGCGATGCGCCGCAAGCCGATGACTTCGACCCTGCCGATTGCCAGTACGCGGAGCTGCTGGCGGCCTGGTTCGCACGGGTGCTCTATGACCGCAACCAGCGCGACAGCCTGCTGAGCCAGGCCTATACGGACGGGCTCACAGGGCTGCTCAATCGCCGTGCCGCGCAGTTGCGCATGGATGAGGCTCTTCAGGCGATGCGGCGCGGTGGTCCCTCGTTCAGTGTGGCGCTGTGCGATCTGGACCATTTCAAGCTCGTGAATGATGAATGCGGCCACTCCGCTGGCGACGCCGTGCTGCGCCAGATGGCGACAACCTTGCGGCAGGGCGCGCCACGCGGCGGCTGGGTAGCGCGTTGGGGCGGCGAGGAATTTCTCATCATGCTGCCAGGGATGAACACGGCGGCTGCTGCGGCGGCGATGGACGTCCTGCGCAGCCGCGTGAGCCAGCGGCCATTCCTGGTCTCGGAGCGCAGCCTGCACATCACGCTGAGCATCGGCATCGGCACGTTGCAAGGTCCCCAGGACGAAATCGTGCGCGTCCTGACCGAGGCGGACGACAGCCTCTACGAAGCCAAGCGACAGGGTCGCAACCGTGTGATCGCGATGCGCTAAGCGCCCCGGACTTCAGCGGCTGCGCCTGGCGGTGTCCGTATCCTGGGCGAGGAGCCATCGATACAGCGTCTTGCGGTCCGCCTCGAGCATCTCGGCCACCACTGCGGCCGCTCGCGATGCAGGCAGCTCACGCGCCAGGCGGAGCAGCCAACGCTGGGCCTGCGCGTTGACCTCCTCGGGTGTTGTCGCCCGCTGGAGCACCAGCACGAACTCGCCTTGCGCGCGCTTCGGGTCCGCACGAAGCCACCCGAGCACGGCACTCGGGGTATCGGCAACGTACGTTTCAAACTGCTTGGTCAATTCCTTCGCCAGCACGATGCGCGGGGCCGCTGCGAGCGCCGATGCGAGATGCTGCAAGTCCTGCAAGCTGTCGTCGATGCGGTGAGGAGTTTCGAAACACACCACGGCACGCGGGCTCGAGAGTTGCTCGCGCCAGAATGCAATGCGCTGCTGCTGCGTTGCAGGCACGTATCCCGCGAAGGTGTAACCAAGTTCAAGATCAAGCCCGCAAGCGCTAAGCGCGGCCGTCACGCTGCTGGCGCCGGGCAGCGCGAAGACCGGGTAGCCGGCGGCGCGCGCGCTACGCACCAGGACTGCGCCCGGGTCATTGACGCCCGGCGTGCCGGCATCGCTAACAAGGGCCACACGTCGCCCGGCCGCGAGCAGGTCGCTCATCTCGCCCGCTGCGGCCTGCTCGCGGTGGCGATCGGCGCGCAGCAGTGGCTTGGATATGCCATAGGCCTGCAGCAAGCGCTGCGCCATGCGCGTATCTTCGGCTGCCACCACATCGCAGCGCTCGAGCATGGCGAGGGCCCGAAGGGTGATGTCAGCCAGATTGCCGATGGGCGTGGCGACCACCAAAAGGCAGCCTCCCGGTGGCAGGAGCTGGCCCGAACAAAAGGAGCGCGCGGCGGCCAGCGGGTCACAGGCCGGAGCGGGCGGAGCAGTGGAGGCAGAGGATGGCATGGCACGACACCTGACAGAGCCCGCGGCGCGTCCGTCACCGCGCATGGGGCGCCGCCGGATGGCGCGAGCTGAATTCCGCTGCAGCAGGGCCCGCAAGCGGAGGAGTGCACCATTATCCGACGACCTGCTCGACGCTCGGCCTTGCCACGCTGGACAGGGCCTGGAGCGCTTTCGCCCGTTGGGCGCCTTTCGGGCGCGATGGCGACCGGGGCCGAGCTCATGACCCAGGCGTAGCACGACTTTTGCAGGTCGTACCCTCGCCTGAAGCCGACTGTGCCGATGCAGCGCACGGTCGCGCTTGGCACGGCGACGGCTAGCCGGGGAATAATGGAGGTTTTTGCAGGGTCCACCAACATGCTCGAACAACGCATCCAACGGCAGTTTCAAGAAAGCGCCCAGCTCAAGCAGCAGGCCGGCGCGTTGCTGGCCGAGCCCTTGGCACAGGCCGTGGCCTGCATGGCCAATGCGGTGAGCAACGGCGGCAAAATCCTCGCATGTGGCAATGGCGGATCGGCCGCGGACGCGCAGCATCTTGCCGCGGAACTGGTGGGCCGTTTCGAGCGTGAGCGCCCGGAGCTAGCCGCCATTGCGCTCACCACGGACACATCCATCCTCACCGCGATCGCCAACGATTACGGCTTCGAGCAGGTTTTTTCGCGGCAAGTGCGCGCGCTCGGCCAGCCGGGCGACGTCCTGGTGGCCATCTCCACCAGCGGCAACTCGCCCAGTGTGGTGGAGGCCGTGCGCGCGGCGCAGGAGCGCGACATGCTGGTGGTGGGCATGACTGGCAAGGGTGGAGGGCAAATGACCGCACTGCTGCGCGACGTCGACGTGCACCTGTGCGTGCCGCATGACCGTACGGCACGCATTCAGGAGGTGCACCTGCTCATGCTGCACTGCATCTGTGACGGGGTAGACTGGACACTGATGGGCGACCAAGAGGACATTGCATGACACACCGTACCGAAACTTCCCGCAGGCATGTGCGGGCCAAATCGCGCCTTTCCCTCCCACGCGCCGGCTTGGTGCTGATGGCGGCGATTGCCGCCACGCAACTGCAGGGCTGTTTTGTGCTGGGGGCGGCTGCCGTGGGCGGCACCGCGATGGTCGCCACCGACCGCCGCACGGCGGGGGCCCAACTCGAAGACCAGACTATTCAGGTCAAGGCAGCCACGCAGATCAGCAACGCCCTGCGAGGCAATGGCAATGTCAGCGTCAACAGCTATAACCAGCAGGTCCTCATTACGGGCCAGGTCCCGACTGAAGCCTACAAGCAGCAGATCCAGCAGATCGTCTCCAGCATCGCCAACGTCAAGGCCGTCGCCAACGAGGTGGTGGTCGGGCCCAACTCGACTCTGGGCGAGCAGGCCAACGACACCTACATCACCTCCAAAGTGCGGGCCTCCTTCATCGACGACAAACAGCTGTACTCGCAGGCATTCAAGATCACCACTTCCGCTGGCATTGTGTATCTGCAGGGCATCGTCACCCAGGACGAGGCCGACGAGGCCGCTGCAGTGGCAAGCGCCGTGTCCGGCGTGCAGAAGGTTGTCACCCTGTTCGACATCATCACGCCCGAGCAATTGCAGGGCATTTACAGCAGCACGGCGCAGACCCCCATCACCCCTGCGGGTTCTGCACCGACAGCCCCTGCCAAGCCTTGAGGTTTGGTCATGCCCCTCGGACTGCGCGCTGGTGAAGTCGCCCCGTTTTCTATCCCAACCAAGGTGAGTCTTCCATGAGTTTGCTCCAAGTTCCCGCAGGCAAAAGCCTGCCCGACGACGTCAATGTGATCATCGAGATCCCGGCTGGTGCTGCCCCGGTGAAATACGAAGTGGACAAGGTGTCGGGTGCGCTTTTCGTCGACCGTTTCTTGTCCACGGCGATGCACTATCCGTGCAATTACGGGTATATCCCGCAGACGTTGTCGGAGGATGGCGACCCGGTGGACATGCTGGTCGTCACCCCAGTGGCGCTGGTCCATGGCTGCGCAATTCGCTGCCGTCCCGTCGGCGTGCTGCAGATGACGGACGAGGCCGGCCCCGACGCCAAGCTCATCGGCGTGCCGGTGGACAAGCTCTGGCCAGGCTACAAACATATCCAGAAACCCGAAGACCTGGGCGAAACGCTGCTCAAGCAGATTGAGCATTTTTTTCAGCAATACAAGGCGCTGGAAGCCGGCAAGTGGGTCAAGACCAATGGCTGGGCTGGCGTTGACGCGGCGCGTGCCGAGATCACCGCAAGCAGCCAACGCTACGCCGCGATCGAGTAAGCAGGGCTGCGTTTGGGCTCGGCGATGCGCGTTCACCGCAGCAGTCGCACATGGAAGATCGGCAAGGCGGGCAGGAATACGGCGAAGGCGTGCCGCAAGGCATTGACACGCCCATGGCCGGCCCGGAAACCGAGGTAACGCAATCGGCGGCTGCCCGTGCAGGACTGGCGCTCGCGGGCAGTGCGCTGCTCGGGCTGGTGTTGATGAACAGCCCGCTGGCCCCCGGCTGGGACAGGCTGCTGCGGGCCGCGTGGGGCGTGCATCTGGGTCCACTGCACTTGGTGGAAAGCAATTTGCTGTGGATCAACGATGCGCTGATGGCGCTGTTTTTCCTGCAGGTTGGAATCGAGATCAAGCGCGAGTGGCTTTTCGGCGCCTTGGCCGATGCGCGCGCGCGCGCTTTGCCTGTGGCGGCGGCCCTGGGCGGCATGGCCGTGCCGGCGATGATCTTCGTCGCCATCAATGCGGGGCACGCCAAGGCGCTTGCCGGCTGGGCCGTGCCCGCGGCCACTGATATCGCGTTCGCGCTCGGCTTCATGGCCTTGTTGGCGCGTGGCTTGCCGCCGCAAGCTCGGGTCTTCCTCACGGCAGTGGCCGTGCTCGATGATCTGGGAGCAGTTTTGATCATCGCCGCCTTCTACACCGAGAAAATTTCCGGGCCCATGCTCGGGGCTTCGGTTGCAGTCGTCCTGCTCATGGTGCTGCTGCAGGGTTTTGGTGTGCGTCGCGCCTGGCCGTACCTGTTGCTGGGGGTCGTGTTGTGGGGGTTCGTGCTCAAGTCGGGCGTGCATGCGACGGTGGCCGGCGTGCTTGCCGGGATCCTGCTGCCGCAAACCCGTGAGGGCGGAGCTGGTGTTCGTGTCGAGCATGTACTGGCGCCTTTCGTGTCCTGGCTGATCCTGCCTCTTTTTGCTCTGGCCAACGCGGGCGTGCAGCTGGGTGGGTCGGGCCTTGCCCTGCTCGGCCATGGTGTGGCCTGGGGTGTGGCGCTTGGTCTTGTGCTGGGCAAGCCCGTGGGCATCCTGGCCGGGGTGGGCGTGACCGTCATGGCCTTGGGCGGTCTGCCCCCGGGCTATTCGTGGCGACTGATGCTTCCGATCGCCGCATTTTGTGGTGTGGGATTCACCATGTCCTTGTTCATCGCGGGCTTGGCGTTTGGCAGCGATCTGCAGGCGTTCGACGCGGCCAAAATCGGGGTTTTGCTCGGCACGGTTCTGGCTTTGACCGCTGGAGCGCTGATCACGCGGCGGCTGTATCCGAATGCCCGCGCGGCGTGATGGCAGCGTGAGGACGCCCTTGGAAGCCTCAGGCCTGCTGCGATTCTGGTTCGGCACGGCTTCGCACGATGCCCGGGCCACCTGGGTCATGCAGCGGCAGCACTGGTTCGGCAAGGATGCAGCGCTGGACGCCGAGGTCCGCAACCGCTTCAGGGGTTTGTACGACCGGGCTGCAGGGCGGGCGTTGGCTGACTGGGAGCGTACGCCGCAAGGACGGCTTGCCCTGATCGTGCTGCTCGATCAATGTCCGCGCAACATGTTCCGTGGTGCGCGGCAAGCATTTGCGACCGATGGCCTGGCCCTGGAGCAGGCCCAGGCAATGGTCGACGCCGCAGACGACCTGCACCTGCATGCCATCGAGCGCGTGTTTGTATACCTGCCCTTCGAGCACGCCGAGGACGGCACTGCTCAGCAGCGCAGCGTGTCGCTCTTCACAGCCCTACGCGACGCGGTGCCGCAGAGCGAGCGCACGCTGTTCGACAACTTTCTGGATTACGCCATGCGCCACCGCGACGTGATTGCGTCTTTCGGCCGATTTCCTCACCGCAATGCCGCACTCGGGCGCCCCAGCACGCCGCAGGAGGAGGCCTTTTTGCGGCAGCCTGGATCCGGTTTTTGAAACGGCGCAGTGGCCACCGCTGCGCCAAGGCGTGGATTCCCCTGCGCCCAATACGGTCGTGGGCGACGGCCCAGCGCGCGCGGCCTATACTCAACAGCGCTTGTCGGAGTGTCGGGAGCCGCATGTGGCCCGGCTGAGATCGCAACGCTGCGAAATCCGCTGAACCTGATCGGGGTCATCCCCGCGTAGGAAACCAAGTCGCCCCATGCGCTTCGGCAGGCCAACCACCACAGGAGGCCACCATGTCCGAAGTTCGCCGCGCCGTTGATGCCGAGCGTCTGTCCAGCCGCATCACCCGTACCCCGTTTCCGGCCTCACGCAAGGTCTATACCGAAAGCACGCAAGGCGTGCGCGTGCCGTGGCGCGAGATCGCGCTCTCGGATACGCTCATTCAGGAATCGGCCGAGGTCACGCGATTGCAGAAAAATGCGCCGCTGCGCGTGTACGACACTTCCGGACCCTACACCGACCCGCTTGCTGCCATCGATGTGCGTGCGGGGCTGCCGGCGCTGCGCGCAGGCTGGATTGCCGCACGCGGCGACACCGAACAGCTTGGAGGGCCGAGCAGCGCGTTTGGCCTGCAGCGTGCGCAAGACCCCGCAACGGCTGCGTTGCGCTTTGCGACGCCACCGGCACCAAGGCGCGCCAAGGCCGGCGCCAATGTCAGCCAGATGCACTACGCGCGCCGAGGCATCGTCACGCCCGAGATGGAATTCATCGCGGTGCGCGAGAACCTGTTGCGCGCGCAGTTGCCTGAGGCGCTGGCGCAAAACGGAGGCCAGCATCGTGGGAGCTGGTTTGGCATGCGCCATGCCATCACGGGCGAGTTCGTACGCGACGAGGTCGCTGCGGGGCGCGCGGTGATTCCCGCGAACATCAATCATCCCGAGATCGAGCCGATGATCATCGGGCGCAACTTCCTCACCAAGGTCAATGCGAACATTGGTAACTCGGCCGTGACCAGCGACATCGAGGACGAGGTGGACAAGATGGTCTGGGCCATTCGCTGGGGTGCCGACACCGTGATGGACCTGTCAACGGGCAAACACATCCATGAAACCCGCGAATGGATCGTGCGCAACGCTCCGGTGCCGATTGGTACCGTGCCCATCTACCAGGCCTTGGAAAAGGTGGGCGGCGTGGCGGAGGATCTGACCTGGGAGCTGTTTCGCGACACGCTCGTCGAACAGGCCGAGCAGGGCGTGGACTACTTCACCATCCACGCGGGTGTCCTGCTGCGCTACGTGCCGCTCACGGCCCAGCGCGTCACGGGCATCGTCTCGCGCGGGGGTTCGATCATGGCCAAATGGTGTCTGGCGCATCACCAGGAGAATTTCCTCTATACGCGCTTTGAGGAAATCTGCGAAATCATGAAGGCCTATGACGTCACCTTTTCCCTGGGGGATGGATTGCGGCCCGGTTCGATCGCCGACGCAAATGACGAGGCGCAATTCAGCGAGCTGCACACCTTGGGCGAGCTCACGCAGATCGCGTGGAAGCATGATGTGCAGGTGATGATCGAGGGCCCCGGCCACGTGCCGCTGCATATGGTGGCGGTCAATGTCGAGGAGGAACTCAAGCATTGCTTCGAGGCGCCGTTCTACACCCTGGGGCCGTTGACCACGGATATCGCTCCCGGCTACGACCACATTACCAGTGCGATCGGCGCGGCCAATATTGGATGGGCTGGCACCGCCATGCTGTGCTATGTCACGCCCAAGGAGCACTTGGGCCTGCCCGACCGCGAAGACGTCAAGCAAGGGCTGATTGCCTACAAGATCGCGGCGCATGCGGCCGATCTGGCCAAGGGCTACCCGGGTGCGCAAATGTGGGACAACGCCATCTCGCGCGCCCGTTTCGAGTTTCGTTGGGAAGATCAGTTCCGATTGGCGCTCGACCCCGACACGGCACGCGCCTTCCACGACGAAACCCTGCCCAAGGAGGCGGCCAAGACCGCACATTTCTGTTCCATGTGCGGCCCTAAGTTCTGCTCGATGAAAATCAGTCAGGACATTCGCAGCGCTGCGCAAAGCCAGGTGGCTGCGGGCGACCTCAAGCAGGAACTCGCGCGCAAGGCCGAGGAATTCCGCAAAACCGGCGGCGAGATTTACCTGTGAGCGCGATCGGGGCGGCAGCAGTGTCTTCGCTGCCTCAGCGTTCCCCTCGCGGTGCGCAGGCAGCGCGGCCGCGCATCGGCATCGCCGGTGCAGGCCTGGCTGGGCGGTTGCTGGCGTGGCGGCTTTTGCGCGCTGGCTGCGCGGTGGATCTGTTCGATGCCCATGCGCGCGACGACCGCAGCAGCGCGGGGCCGACGGCGGCGGCAATGCTCTCGCCCACGGCAGAGCTCGCGGCTGCCGATGCGCAAATCCACGCGTGGGGTGTGGAGTCACTCGCGATCTGGCCGCAATGGCTGCACGAGTTGCATGAACAAACCGCGCGGGAGGTGTACTTCCGCACGGAAGGCACGCTGGTGGTTGCGCACGCACCGGACCGCGGAGCACTCCAACACTATGCGGCGCTGTTGCATGCGCACCTGCCGCCGGATGCCCACGGGCAAGCTGCGCAGGCCGTCGACGCCGAGCATATCGCAGCGCTGGAGCCCTTGTTGGCAGGGCGCTTCGCGCAGGGGCTCTTCCTGCCGCAAGAGGGGCAGCTCGCCAACGACCAGCTCTATGCCGCTCTGGCCGTGGCACTGGATGCCGGCATGGCTGCGGTGGGTGGTGCCTGGCGTGAGGGGCTGGCCGTAGATGCGGTCGAGCCGCGTGCTCTGGTTGATGCCCGCGGCCGGCGCCACACCTTCGACCTGGCGGTGGACTGTCGCGGTGTGGGCGCAAGGGTGAGTCTGCCCGGGCTGCACGGCGTGCGCGGTGAAGTGCTGACGGTGTTTGCGCCCGGCTTGAGCCTGCGCCGCCCCGTGCGGTTGATCCATCCGCGCTATGCAATCTACGTGGCGCCGCGCCCGGGCGGGCAGTTCGTCGTGGGGGCCACCGAGCTCGACAGCGACGATGCCGGCGCACCCACGCTGCGCTCCACACTGGAGCTGGGCAGCGCCCTTTACAGCCTGCATCCTGAGTTTGGCGAGGCGCGCGTGATTCGTCTGGCCGCCGCGCTGCGCCCGGCTCTGCCCGACCACCGCCCCGTCGCGGGGCGTGCGCCCGACGGCGTGTGGCGGATCAACGGCCTGTTCCGTCACGGTTACCTGATTGCGCCTGCGCTGGTGCAGCAGGTCGCAGCCGATATCTCCGGCATCCTGGGCGTCGACGTGCCCCCATCCGACTCCATCTTTCATGCAGCCTGACACCGATCTTCAAGGCCCGACCGCAGGTGCCGCCACAGCGGCTGTGTGCAGGTTTGAGCTCAATGGCACGGAGGTGCACAGCGCTGCGTCCACATTGCAGGCCCTGCTGCTCGAGCGCGGCCTGGACCCGACGCAGCGCGCCTTCGCCTGCGCGCTCAATGGCGAGTTCGTGCCAAGGGCGCACTGGGCCGCGCAGTCCTTGCGTGGCAACGACCGCATTGACATTGTTGCCCCGGTGGTGGGCGGCTGACGTGGGAGCGACGCACGATGGAGACTGAAATCACAGCGGTCCCAATGGGCTGGGGTGCGCTGACCCCGATTAAGCACGCCACAGCCTCGGCGCCGCAGGCGACGCATGGCGTTTCCGGGGGGCACGGTGCATCGACCGGGCAACCCGGTGATCCGGGAATGGGGTCGGGCAGCGCCTGGAGCGTCGGCGATGCCCAGCTCCAATCGCGCCTGCTGCTGGGCACGGCGCATTACCCGAGCCCACAGATCCTGGAGGAGGCGGTGACAGCAAGCGGCGCGCAGGTCCTCACCGTCGGGCTGCGCCGTTTGCAACCCGAAACCGGAGGCGGGCAGGCATTCTGGCAGCGCATCAGCCAGCTGGGCTGCCGGCTGCTGCCGAATACTGCCGGGTGCCACGACGCCGAGCAGGCCGTTAGCCTTGCGCTGATGGCTCGTGAACTATTCGGCACCAACTGGATCAAGCTGGAAGTCGTGGGCGACGACTACACCTTGCAACCCGACCCGTTTGGCACGCTGCAAGCCGCGCAGCGACTGGTGCGCGAGGGCTTTGCCGTATTTGCTTACACAACCGAAGACCTGGTGCTTGCGCGTCGTCTGCTCGAAGCTGGCGTGGCGGCAGTGATGCCGTGGGCGGCCCCGATCGGCTCGGGTCGGGGCCCGCAGAACCTGCAGGCGCTGCGCACGCTGCGCGAACGCCTTCCGGAGGCCGTGCTGATCGTCGACGCCGGCTTGGGCAAGCCCTCACATGCTGCGCAAGTCATGGAACTTGGCTTCGATGCGGTGCTGCTGAACACGGCTGTGGCCCAGGCTGCGGATCCGGTGGGGATGGCTCGCGCGTTTGCGCATGCGGTGCAGGCCGGGCGCCTGGGCTATCAAGCTGGCGTGATGCCCGAGCGTGATACCGCACAGGCGTCCACGCCCACAGTCGGCATGCCGTTTTGGCACGAAGTCTGGGCGAGCTGAGCGCCGGGTGGGCGCGCGCGCCGATGCCGCGCTGAATGCGCGCCTCAGCGTGGTGGCCGCGCAGTATTGCAACGCGCGCTCCCCGGCCTTGGCTATGCTTGCACTGACCGACCGACACGCCTAGCAAGTTTTCCTTTTCGCGCCCCTGCCTTTGACCCATGCCCAGCCTTGATGACATTGGATTGCTTCTGACCATTGCGGGCCACGACCCCACGGGAGGTGCGGGCGTGACCACCGACATGGCTGTGTGGCAGGCCATGGGCCGCAAGGGTGCGAGCGTCTGTACGGCGTTGACGGTGCAAAACGCACAGGGCGTGCAGCAGGTTGCACCGACCGACCCGGCGCTGGTGCGCGCAGCCCTTGAGGCGCTGTGCGCGGAGGTCGAGCCGGTGGCGGTGAAGGTCGGCATGCTTGGCGACGTGACGGTGGCCGCCGAGGTGGCTGGCTTCTGCGGCAACTTCGAGCGCGGCCCGGTGGTGTGGGACCCGGTGCTTGGCGCCAGTGCGGGAGGCGCGCCCCTGACCGCGGCAGACGCCAGCGCGCTGCGCAGCATGGCGCGCACGGCAACCGTGATCACGCCTAACCGCGAGGAGGCCGCAGCCTTGCTCGGCCTGCCCGCTTGGGGCGATCTTGGGCCGATCCCCGCGGCGTGGTTGCAGGTGATGCGCGAGCAGTGGTTGCGCGAGGGCCGCACACAGGCGATCGTGCTCAAGGGCGGGCATGCGCTTGGCGCGCTCAGTGTGGATTGGCTCGTCACGCGCGACAGTGCCCAACCCCTTGCGGTGCCGCGCTTGACCCGCGGCGCGCATGGCACGGGTTGTCTGCACGCAGCCACCATGGCCGCCATGCTGGCAGCGGGGTGGAGTGTGGTGGATGCAGCCGTGGAGGCGCAATGGCGCACCCATGCAGGCATTGCGCAGGCTTGGACATGCACCGGTGGACGGCCTGTGGTCAACGCCAGTGCGTCGCTTGACAGCACCAGCTTCCCAGCACGTCCGGTCGGGGGCGCTGCGGGCACCGACCTAGCGGTTGAGTCGTTCGCCCCGCTTGCAGCCGCGGTGGGGTTTTACCCTATCGTCCCTGACGTCGATTGGGCGTTGCGTCTGTTGGACTGGGGTGTGCGCACCCTGCAGTTGCGCATCAAGGATCTGCACGGTGCAGCGTTGGAAGCGGCGATTGCGCGCGTCAACAGCGCCGCGCAGCAAGCCGGTGCACAGCTCTTCGTCAACGACCACTGGCGCCAGGCATTGGCCGTGGGTGCGTACGGCGTGCATCTTGGTCAGGAAGACTTGTTTGGCGCCGACTTGCCGGGCCTGCGCGCTGCGGGTTTGCGCCTGGGCGTGAGCACCCACACGCCGGGCGAGCTTGCGCGCGCGCACGCCCTGCAGCCGAGCTATGTCGCGCTCGGCCCGGTGTTTCCGACCACGCTCAAGGTCATGCCCTATCGGCCATTGGGCCTGGAGCGCCTGCGTGACTGGGCGGCCCGCTGCAAACCTCGCTATCCCGTGGTGGCCATCGGCGGCATTGGACTGGAGCAGGCGCTGGCGGTGATGGCATGCGGCGCAGACGGTTTCGCGGTGGTCAGCGCCGTCACGCAGGCCTCCAATCCGCAAGCCGCCGTGCGCCGGGGTCTGGCGATCGCCAAGCAGACGCTGGACTGTCGCAACGCCCTGAAGGCCTAGCGTTCATCGCCATCGCTGACCCAGTGCGCGACAAGCCTCGCCGTTGAGGGCGCAGAAAGATTGCGCGACCACGCACCCCTGAGGGGCGTGTGGTTGCGCATCTGGTCAAGCCACGCTTGGCGGGTGCTGGTTCACACCCTCCCCGCGCTGCGCCTTCTTCCCGGCGTTTCGCGCGGCGCTCCTGGCCTGCGGTGGTGTTGCGGCACGCGAGCGCACGCTGATGACCGACGCGCTGCGGGCGCGCCTCGTCGATCCGGGGGTGGTCGCGGGCACACGTTAGGATCAAGACCTCGTTCCAATGTCACGTCGTGTCTGCGCGCAGTCGGCGGATTCGACATCCAGTCACTGCTTCTTCATGGCCCGTAGGGCGCGTCTTTCCATCCCCCATCTGCCGCACCTGCTCAAACTCGTGGCCGCGCCGGGCGCGCGCCCGTTGGCTTCTGAGGAGGCGCGCGGGCGGTTCCTGGCAACGCTGGTCCAGGGGCTGCAGCGTTTTGCGGTGCGCCTGCATGCCTATAGTTTGCTGCCTGAAGCGGTGTACATGCTGGCCACACCCGAGGACGCACCAGCGCTTTCCGGGCTGATGCAGTTGCTCGCGCGCCGTGCAAGCCGGGGGTTGGCCCACGATGAGCGGGTCGCGAGATCTGCGGCGCCGGCCGCGAGGGCTGACCTTCTGCATGGCCCATGGGCGAGCGAGGCTCTCCGGACGCCCGATGAAGGACGCGGGAGTGGGCGCTCGCTGGTGTGGGCGGGGCGGTTTCGCAGCGCCGTCCTGGAGCCGCAGCGCTGGGCGTTACCGGCCATGGTCTGGGTCGACACGGCAGCGCAGCGCGCCGGGCTCGCCGCAGCGGGGCCAATCTGGGCTTGGAGCAGCGCTGGCGTGCATTGCGGGCAGGCCGGACCAAGGGGTGGCGCGCCGGCGCTGCACCTTCCCGCCGCGTATTGGGCGCTAGGAAATACGCCGTTCGAGCGCGAAGCAGCCTATGCGCGGATGGTGCAGGCCGGGTTGGGCGCATCCGAGGGCATGGCCTTGGAGCGTGCCTTGCGCGCCGGACTGGCGTTGGGTGATGCCGGGTTCGTCGCCGAGCTTGAGCAGACCGCAGGGCGCCGGCTGCAGCCGGGCGCGCGGGGCCGGCCGCGAAAGGTGGGGAAGGTCGGCGACACCGCGCTCTCATAGGGCAGCCCGACGCTTGGCGGCTGTGTGCAGGATCTGTCGATGCCTTGCCTGTGCCAAGCAGGCACAGGCGCAACTCAGGATGGGCATTTCTTTAATGTGTCCCTAATTTAATTTCAAGATTCTTGGGCCTTGCGAAAAAAAGGGACAGGTATCATAAATTTTCTTGCTCCGCGTGTTGCGATGCAGTAAATTGACGCATTGTTCTGTTCTTCTGCGCGGAGCCTGCGATGCACACGCCCGAATCTTCCGAAATTTCCGCCCTGACCCAAAACGGGTTGTATTGCCCGAGCAACGAGCACGATGCCTGCGGCGTGGGGTTCGTGGCGCACATCAAGGGTGTCAAGTCGCACGACATCGTGCAAAACGGCCTGCTCATTCTGAAGAACCTGGATCACCGCGGCGCGGTGGGCGCAGACAAGCTCATGGGCGACGGGGCGGGTTTGCTCATCCAGATTCCGGACGCCTTTTACCGGGCAGAGATGGCCGCTCAGGGTGTGGAATTGCCGCCGCCCGGCGAATACGGTGTGGGCATGATTTTTCTGCCGCGCGAGCAGGCATCGCGCCTGGCCTGCGAACAGGAAATCGAGCGGGCCGTGCGCGCCGAAGGCCAGGTGGCGCTGGGTTGGCGCGACGTGCCCGTGGACCGCGACATGCCGATGTCGCCCACGGTGCGCGAGAAGGAACCCGTGATCCGGCAGATCTTCATTGGGCGGGGGCCGGACGTGATGGTTACCGATGCGCTGGAGCGCAAGCTGTTTGTCATCCGCCGGGTGGCCAGCCACGCGATCCAGCGCCTGAACCTGCGCCACGGCAAGGAGTACTTCGTGCCGTCGATTTCCGCGCGCACGGTCGTGTACAAGGGGCTGTTGCTTGCCGACCAGGTTGGGCAGTATTACAAAGATCTGCAGGATCCGCGTGTGGTCTCGGCCCTGGCGCTGGTGCACCAGCGGTTTTCCACCAATACGTTCCCGGAATGGCCGCTGGCCCACCCGTATCGCATGGTGGCGCACAACGGCGAGATCAATACCGTCAAGGGCAATTACAACTGGATGCGTGCGCGTGAAGGCGCGGTGAGCTCCCCGGTTCTGGGTGATGATCTGAAAAAGCTCTGGCCGCTGATCTACCCGGGCCAAAGCGACACCGCCAGTTTCGACAACTGCCTGGAGCTGCTCGTGATGGCGGGCTATCCGCTGTCGCACGCAATGATGATGATGATTCCCGAGGCGTGGGAGCAGCACACGCTGATGGACGCGCGCCGCCGTGCCTTTTATGAATACCACGCGGCGATGATGGAGCCATGGGATGGTCCGGCCGCCATCGCCTTCACCGATGGGCGTCAGATCGGGGCCACGCTGGACCGCAATGGATTGCGCCCGGCGCGCTACATCGTGACGGATGAGGACCTGGTGATCATGGCGTCCGAGTCCGGCGTGCTGCCGATTCCCGAAAGCCATATCGTCAAGAAATGGCGTTTGCAGCCGGGCAAGATGTTCCTCATCGACATGGAAGCCGGGCGCATCATCGACGACAAGGAAATCAAGGACCAGCTTGCCGCCGCGCGTCCCTACGGACAGTGGATCGAGAACCTGCGCATCCGGATCGACGATCTTGAGCACCTCGGCCACCCGGAGCCGTCCCTGCTTCCCCTGCTGGACCGGCAGCAGGCCTTCGGCTACACCCAGGAAGATCTCAAGTTCCTGATGGCGCCGATGGCCGAGAAGGCCGACGAGGCCGTGGGCTCGATGGGCAATGACGCCGCCCTGGCCGTGCTGTCCAACCGTGCCAAGCCGCTGTACAACTACTTCAAGCAGTTGTTCGCCCAGGTGACCAATCCCCCCATCGACTCCATTCGCGAGAACATGGTGATGTCGCTGGTGTCCTTCATCGGGCCGCGCCCCAATCTGCTCGACATCAACCAGGTCAACCCCCCCATGCGCCTGGAGGTGAGCCAGCCGGTGCTGGATTACGACGACATGGCGCGCCTGCGCTCGATTGCGCAGCACACGGGCGGCAAGTTTCGCAGCTACGAAATCGACATCTGCTACCCCGTGGCCTGGGGTCACGAGGGCATCGAAGCGCGACTGGCTTCGATCTGCGCCGAGGCGGTCGACGCGCTCAAGAGCGGGCACAACATCCTGATCGTCACCGACCGGTTCGTGAGCGCCGATCGTGTGGCCATTCCGGCCCTGCTGGCCATGAGCGCGGTGCACCAGCACCTCATCGCGCTGGGCTTGCGCACGCAAACCGGTCTGGTGGTCGAAACGGGCAGCGCGCGCGAGACGCACCACTTCGCGGTCCTGGCGGGGTATGGCGCCGAAGCGGTGCACCCATATCTGGCCCTCGACACCATTGCAGAGATGGCGCGCGAGCTGCCAGGTGATCTGGGTGCGGACAAGGCCATCCAGAACTACGTGAAGGCCATCGGCAAGGGCATGCAGAAAGTCATGTCCAAGATGGGAATTTCCACGTACATGAGCTACTGCGGCGCGCAGATCTTCGAAGCCGTGGGCCTGTCGCGCGACTTGGTGGACAAGTACTTCACCGGCACGGTGAGCCAGGTCGGCGGCATTGGCGTGTTCGAAGTGGCGCAGGAGACGCTGCGCATGCACCGCGACGCGTTTGGTGACAACCCCGTGCTGGCCACGATGCTTGACGCCGGCGGCGAGTACGCATGGCGCACGCGCGGCGAGGAGCACATGTGGACGCCCGATGCCATTGCCAAGCTGCAGCACTCCACGCGCGCCAACAACTTCAACACCTATAAGGAATACGCGCAGATCATCAATGACCAGTCGCGCCGCCACATGACCCTGCGCGGGCTGTTCGAGTTCAAGCTCGACCCGAGCAAGGCCATTGCCATCGACGAGGTCGAGCCGGCCGCCGAGATCGTCAAGCGCTTCGCCACCGGGGCCATGTCGCTGGGCTCCATTTCCACCGAGGCCCATGCCACGCTGGCGGTGGCGATGAACCGCATCGGTGGCAAGAGCAACACCGGCGAGGGCGGGGAAGACCCGCTGCGCTACCGCCCCGAGATGCGTTTGGGTTCCGCGGGCATCAAGGATGGGGACACCCTGGGCAGCGTGCTGGGCGCCGAGCGCGTCGTCAGCGACATCGCGCTCAAGGCGGGTGACTCGCTGCGCTCGAAGATCAAGCAGGTCGCTTCCGGCCGGTTTGGTGTCACCGCTGAATACCTGGCCTCGGCCGATCAGATCCAGATCAAGATGGCGCAAGGGGCGAAGCCTGGCGAAGGCGGACAGCTGCCCGGCGGCAAGGTGTCCGAATACATCGGCATGCTGCGCTACTCGGTGCCAGGTGTGGGTTTGATCTCCCCGCCGCCGCACCACGACATCTATTCGATTGAAGATCTTGCGCAGCTCATTCACGATCTGAAGAATGCCAATGCGCGCGCCTCCATCAGCGTCAAGCTGGTGTCCGAATCGGGCGTGGGCACGGTGGCGACAGGGGTGGCCAAGGCCAAGGCCGATCACGTGGTGATCGCCGGGCACGACGGCGGCACAGGTGCCTCGCCGCTGTCTTCGATCAAGCACGCGGGCTCGCCGTGGGAAATCGGCTTGGCGGAAACCCAGCAGACCCTGGTGCTCAACCGCTTGCGCAGCCGCATCCGGGTGCAGGTGGATGGACAGATCAAGACCGGGCGCGATGTGGTGGTTGGCGCGCTGCTCGGGGCAGACGAATTCGGCTTTGCCACGGCGCCGCTCGTGGTCGAGGGCTGCATCATGATGCGCAAGTGCCATCTCAACACGTGCCCGGTGGGCGTGGCCACGCAGGATCCCGCGCTGCGCAAGAAGTTTTCGGGCAAGCCCGAGCATGTGGTGAATTACTTCTTCTTCGTGGCCGAGGAGGTGCGCTCGATCATGGCGCAACTGGGCGTGCGCAAGTTCGAGGACCTGATTGGACGCGCGGATCTGCTCGACACGCGCCCAGGCATCACACACTGGAAGGCGCGTGGCCTGGACTTCTCGCGCGTGTTCCACCTGCCCGAGACGCCCGCGGACGTGCCGCGTCGGCAGGTTGAGGAGCAGGACCATGGTCTGGCCAAGGCGCTGGATCATGTGCTCATCGAACGGGCGCGCCCGGCTCTGGAGCGAGGCGAGAAGGTGCAGTTCATCCAGAACGTGCGCAACGTCAACCGCACGGTTGGTGCCATGCTTTCAGGCGAAGTGGCGCGGCGCTACGGGCATGAGGGTCTGCCGGACGACACGATGCACATCCAGATGGAAGGCACGGGCGGGCAGAGTTTCGGCGCCTTCCTCGCGCACGGCATCACCCTGTATCTCATCGGCGATGCCAACGACTACACGGGCAAGGGGCTGTCCGGAGGGCGTATCGTGGTGCGGCCCACCATCGAATTTCGTGGTGAAGCACAGTCCAACATCATCGTGGGCAACACCGTGCTGTACGGGGCGATTGCCGGCGAGGCTTTCTTCCGTGGCGTGGCCGGCGAGCGTTTCGCCGTGCGCAATTCGGGCGCCACGGCCGTGGTGGAGGGCACAGGTGACCATGGCTGCGAGTACATGACGGGCGGCACCGTGGTTGTGCTTGGCGAGACCGGACGCAACTTCGCCGCCGGCATGAGCGGCGGCATGGCTTATGTGTATGACGTCGATGGCCAGTTTGCGCGCCGCTGCAACACGGCGATGGTCGCGCTCGAGAAGGTCCTGCCGGCTGCCGAGCAGAAGGTGCAGATGGCCCAGGGCCTGTGGCACCGTGACCAGACCGATGAAGAGCAGCTGCGCAAGATGCTGCAAGACCACCACCGCTGGACGGGAAGCCTGCGTGCGCGCGAACTGCTCGACAACTGGGAGGCTGCGCGCGCACGCTTTGTCAAGGTGTTTCCGTATGAGTACAAGCGGGCGCTGGGCGAAATGGCCGCCAAGCGCGAGGCGCAAGCCGCGACCATCAAGGCCAAGGCTCCCGCCGCCAACGCCAGCGTGCCGGCCAAATGACGAACGACGCCGCGCGCACCCGAAGGCTGACCCGCGCGTGCGCGCTTCGGGGCGCTTCGGGTGCGCGGTGCGATGACTGCCAATCAGGATTGAGACGATAAGCCCGCACGTGCCGGCTATCGCAGACTAAGGAAGGACCATGGGAAAAGTCACCGGATTCATGGAATTCGAACGCCAGGAAGAAAGCTACGAGCCCCCTGTCGCACGCCTCAAGCACTGGAAGGAGTTTGTCCACGAGCTGTCGGACGACAAGGCCAAGGTGCAGGCCGCGCGCTGCATGGACTGCGGCATTCCGTTTTGCAACAACGGCTGCCCGGTCAACAACATCATCCCCGACTTCAACGATCTGGTGTGGCAGGGCGACTGGAAGCATGCCCTGGAGGTGCTGCACTCCACCAACAACTTCCCCGAATTCACCGGGCGCATCTGCCCCGCGCCCTGCGAGGCGGCTTGCACGCTGGGCATCAACGAAGCGCCGGTGGGGATCAAGTCCATTGAGCACGCCATCATCGACAAGGGCTGGGAGATGGGCTGGGTGGCGCCGCAGCCGCCTGCGCACAAGACGGGAAGGCGCGTCGCCGTGGTTGGCTCGGGCCCGGCTGGCCTGGCAGCCGCGCAGCAACTTGCGCGGGCCGGGCATGACGTGACGGTGTTCGAGAAGAACGACCGCATCGGCGGCTTGCTGCGTTATGGCATCCCTGACTTCAAGATGGAAAAGCACCATATCGACCGCCGCATCGAGCAGATGCAGGCCGAAGGGGTGCGCTTCGCACCTGGCGTGCTGGTGGGGGACATGCCCAAGGATGGCCCAGGCGCGACGGTCGCCAACTGGGCCCGGGAGCGCCGCAGCCCCGAGGCGCTGATGGCGGAGTTTGATGCCGTGCTGCTGGCCGGCGGGTCGGAGCATCCGCGGGACCTGCCGGTGCCCGGGCGCGAGCTCGAAGGCATCCATTTCGCCATGGAGTTCCTGCCACAGCAGAACAAGATCAACGCCGGCGACAAGCTCAAGGGCCAGATCTCGGCGGCCGGCAAACAGGTCGTGGTGATTGGCGGCGGCGATACGGGGTCTGATTGCGTGGGCACCAGCAATCGCCACGGCGCGGCCAGCGTGGCGCAGTTCGAACTGCTGCCGCAGCCGCCTGAAACCGAGAACAAGCCGCTCGTGTGGCCCTACTGGCCGATCAAGCTGCGCACCTCCAGCAGCCACGAAGAAGGTTGCGGGCGCGACTGGTCGGTGGCGACGAAGGCGTTTTTGCCCGGAACCGGTAAGGACAAAAACAAGGTCAAAGCGATTCAGGCTTGCCGCGTCGAGTGGAAGGACGGCCGCATGCAGGAAGTTCCGGGTAGCGAGTTCACGATGCAGGCCGACCTGGTGTTGCTGGCCATGGGTTTCGTGCATCCGCTGGCTCCCGTGCTTGATGCCTTCGGCGTGGAGCGCGATGCACGGGGCAACGCCAAGGCTGTCACCGAAGAGGATGGCGGGTACGCCACCAATGTGGCCAAGGTGTTTGCTGCCGGGGATATGCGGCGTGGTCAAAGCCTGGTGGTGTGGGCCATCCGCGAGGGCCGCCAGGCCGCGCGCGCGATCGACCAGTTTCTGATGGGGCACTCGGAGTTGCCGCGGTGAGAGGCAACAAGCCGAGTCGTGCGTGAGTGCGCGGGGGCGAACCGAGATGAGCGCCGATTCAGGCACGGCTGCATCCATCCGGGGACACCATGGCCATCGTCGGCCACGCACGGCATGATCGAAGGTTGAGCAGGCTTCATCCATGAGCGAGTGCGACGCATCCATGGCTGGCGAACATCCGGGGCTGCCGCAAATCCCTGGCCGGGATCCCCAGGCCATGCTCGAGGCCATTCTGGCGAGCATGCCTGCGGGCGACCTTTGGGTCTTTGGCTATGGCTCACTGCTGTGGAATCCGGAGATTGCCCACAGCGAGGTCTTGCCCGCGCGGGTGTGGGGCCACAAGCGCTGCCTGTGCATGTGGTCGCGCATCAACCGGGGTACCGAACACGAACCGGGTCTGGTGTTCGCGCTGATGGGCGGGGGATCCTGCCAAGGCATCGTGCTTCGCGTGCCGCGCCCGCAGGCTGAGCATGAACTGCGGCTGCTGTGGAAGCGTGAAATGCCTCGCGCCGTTTACGAGCCGCGCTGGCTGCGCTGCCACACCCCGCATGGCGTGGTGCAGGCGCTGGCGTTCACGCTGCCGCGCACCAGCCCGAGCTACACGGGCTCACTGGACGAGGCCCAGTTGCTGCACATCCTTCGCCACCGCCGGGGACGCTTCGGCACCACGCTCGAGTACGTGGTGCGCACCGCGCATGCGCTGCGCCAAGCGGGTATCCGCGATCGTGCGGTCGAGCGCGTCGTTGCCCTGGCCAAGCGCCACGGGCTTTGAGGCGACAGAAGCGTGAGGTCGAGGCAATCCTGGTGCGCCCGCGCGGTCGGCGTGTGAGTTTCTATACTCGTCCCATGCACACACTGGCCCATTTACGCAAAGACTACACCCGCGCCGAGTTGGACGAGGCGCACGCACAGGCGGATCCGATGGCGTTGTTTGAACGCTGGATGCACGAAGCCGTGCAGGCGCAGGTGCCGGAGCCGAACGCGATGACAGTGGCCACGGTGGGCGAGGGTGGACGACCATCCACGCGTGTGGTTTTGATCAAGGGCTTTGATGCACGCGGCATCGTCTGGTACAGCAACTACGACAGCCGCAAGGGGCGCGAGCTCGCTGCCCACCCCTATGCCGCCCTGCAATTTCATTGGGTGGAGCTTGAGCGCGTCGTGCGCATCGAAGGCCGCGTGGAGCGCGTGAGCCCCGAGGAGTCCGACGCCTATTTTGCAAGCCGGCCGCTGGCCTCGCGCATTGGCGCCTGGGCGTCCGAGCAAAGCCAGCCCATTGAAGGGCGCGGCGTGCTCGTCAAGCGCGCGGCCGAGTTCGGCCTGAAGTTCGGCCTCAACCCGCCGCGCCCGCCACACTGGGGCGGCTATCGTCTGACGCCCGACGCTTGGGAATTCTGGCAAGGCCGCCCGTCACGCCTGCACGACCGGCTGCTTTACCAGCTGCGTTCGGACGGCACCTGGCAACGCCAGCGCCTGGCGCCCTGATTTTTTAGTCATCGATCAGCGCGATCTCGGCCAGGCCACTTGCACGATTGATATCGATGCGTAGCTCCACATATTCCGGCAGCGCGTTCAAGGGCGTGGGGTCGCCCTCGCAGGCGCAGCCAGGAATGATGCTGCTGTAGCAGACGCCAGTCTTGACGCGTAATCGGGCGGCGTCCTGCTCGGTCTGCAGCACCAGCAGGCGCACATCGTCTTGCAGTGCATGGCTGCCGTGCGCCATGCCTTGCTGCAGCGGCGCGACAAGTGCACCCGAGCGCAACAGTTCGGCCTGTAGCGTCTGAGCGAAATCGGGGTGGTTCCAGGCTTGCAGCGAGTCGCGCAGAGAGCAGATCATGCGTAGGTCGGGGTGTCAGGATTGAAGGCGGTGCCCGATCTATTCTTGCTCAGCGCGCGAAAATCGACAAACGTGCCGAGCCTGATCTACACGTTCAACCGTTGGAGACCTGCATGCAAGACAAACTCGAAGTTCACGCCAGCCTCCAAGGCCGCCGTCAGGCCCTGCGTCGCTTGGCACTGCTATCCCTGGTTGGGCTGGCTGCCCCGGCTTGGGCGCAAAGCGCAGTCCAGGCGGACGCTTTATGGTCGCAAATCCACGAGGCTACGTGGATCGGCGAAGGCCGCGGCACACGCGTGCTCTACATTTTCTTCGATCCCAACTGCCCCTATTGCCACCAGCTCTACGGCATGCTCCGGCCTTTCGTCGGGAAAGGTGATGTGCAGTTGCGCTGGGTTGTGCTTGGCATGCTCACCCCAAGCAGCCTGCCCAAGGCAGCAGCCATCTTGCAGGCGGCGAATCCGCTGCAAGCATTCCACACGAATGAGTCCGATTACGACTTTGCCGCCAATGGCCAGCCCGGAGGCGGCATCACGCCGGCCACCACAATCACACCCAAAGCGCGCGAGGATCTGGCACGAAACCTTGCCATTTACAGGGCCCACAAGCTGTTTGGGGTCCCGGTTCTGTTATGGCGAACCTCCGGCGGCCATGCCTCATTGCTGGTCGGAGTGCCGTCCGATGCCGAGTTGACGGGCATTATCGAGTCGTCCCGTTGAGGAAGACGGGCGCGCTTGGCGCAGCCCCCGCGGCATCACGTCAGGCGGTTCTGCGATTGACATCCTCGCCGCCGTTGGCTGTCGCCACCGCTTGCGCGGCAAGGGCAGGACTTCTACGGTGCTCACCCCTGCATCGAGCCGGGAAGAGTCGCTTCGGTGGGTTCCTGTTGCTGGCGGGATTGCTGCACCACTCACTTGGCAGGCGATCCGGGCGTGCCCCGCACTTCATTGGAGGATAAATATGCAGTAAAAGCAAACATCCCGCAAGCCCCACAAGGACGCCTGTGGCATCCGCGCTGTCCTTCCCCGCCTTGAACGGCAGGGCTTGTCGCGCGCCCGGTCAGGCGCGCAGCTTTTCGGCGAAGCCTTGTCGCAACTTGACCATCTTCGGCGCAATGACGGCTTGGCAGTAGCCCTGATCGGGGTGGCGCTCGAAATAGCGCTGGTGGTACCCCTCGGCCGGCCAGAACACGCGAAGCGGCTCAATCTCGGTGCTGATGGGGGCGCCGCCATAGACGCCGCTTGCGGCAAGACGTGCAATGTAGGCACGCACGAGGGCTTCATGTGCGGGGTTTTCGAAGTAGATGCCCGAGCGGTATTGCGGTCCGACGTCGGCGCCTTGCCGGTTGGGTGTGGTGGGGTCGTGAATGGTGAAGAACATGGCTAGCACGGCGTCAAGGCTCAGCCGTGAAGGATCAAAGCGGATACGCACGGCTTCGGCATGACCGGTGCGCCCACCGCACACCTGCTCGTAAGTTGGTTGCGGCACCTCGCCCTGGGCATAGCCACTTGTGGCTTCGAAGACGCCGTCAACCGCGTTGAATGCGGCCTCGACGCACCAGAAGCAGCCGCCGGCGAGGGTAATCGTCTCGGGCTGTGCACCGTCGGCCGTTAGGGCCTGCTCGGCGGGGTTCAAAGCTTGCATCGTGAATCTCCGGTTGCGCTGGCGAACAGGTGCGATTGTCCGCAGTTTTGCCCAGGCGTGCGTCTCTTGCGGTGAATGCCAACACGCGCGGGTCGAGCATGGGTTTGGCACGGCGGCGCGACTTCACGTTCCATGGCGACCAACGGCCGACCCGTGTGCCGGCGGCCCGAGGGATGTCGTCGCATGCGTTGGCAGCGGCGCGTTTGCCACTCCAGAGCAAGCGCGCCGACCCGCTGGAGCCCAGCCGCTTCATGGCCATGACCGAGCCGGCGAACCCGTTCCGCTCAGGCGCGTGGTTGCACCAAGCGACCCGGCAGGCCGATGCGCAGATGGACCGAGGGGACCGACGCAGGCAGGCCAACTCCGGATGCAAGGCAGCGTGAGCGGACCGTGCGACACCCCATTATGAAAGAAGGCCGCGTGCACTCTGGCATCGCGGCCTTGTTCAGCGAGGCATATGGGTTTGCTGCCACATGCCACACCCCGCATGGATGCAGGGATTCTGGGGGACTCCGGCCCGGGCTCCACCCGGTCCGGCCACCACCGCGGCTGAACCGCAGCGGTGAAATCAATGTAGGCCCGCAGTGCAGGAGCGTCAAGCAATCCGGTGTTGCACAGTCGGATATGGCAGAAATGGCCTCACGCGGGTCGTGCAACTGCTTGAAAGATCGGCCTTGTTTGGACAGGCAAGCGGGCCCCTGCAAGGGCGAGGCGCAGGGCCGGCGCTTGCATGCTTAACCGCGGAGGCCCCGGGTCACACAGCCTGCCGTTCAGGGCAGGGTGAGGGACAGGCTGGCTTGCGGTGTCCAGCTGGCGTCGGGTTTGGTCACCAGGACGGGCGCGGCGATGAACTGGCGCGAGCCCGGCACGCCCAGCGCGTCGAGCGCCGTGCGCAGGGTCACGGCACGATCCATCGCCAGTGCTTGCATCCGATCCTCGCCTGCGGGAATGTTCTGCAGCAGCAGCTTTCGCATTTCGGCTTCGGGAATGGTCTTGGGCAGGCCCAGTGCGTCGCGCGGCTTTGCAGGCAGCGGCGTGGCGCGGTAGACGGCCGCGAGCACCCGGGCATAGTCCGCCTGCGAGACGGTCTGGGCCTTTGCGGCGGCGTAGGCTTCGGCGCGCGGCAGGTCACGCTTCCACAACTTGACCATCTGGGCATTCAGCCTTGCCTCGCGATAGGCGTCGCGTTCCGCTGCAGGGTCCACCTCGCCGGTGATGGTGAGGATGAGCTCGGACTTGGCTTTGAGCGCACGGGCGATGTCGGCGAGCTTGGGTTCGTCGGCCGGCTTGAGCGTGGCGGTCCCTGGCAGGAAAGCTACGTGGCTGAGCTGCTCGGCCGACACGCCGCTGCCGAGCAGGTGGCCGAGCAGCGTGAACGGCGCGGTGATCGCGCGTGCGAGCAGATGGACCACCGCCTTGGCAATGACTGCGCCCAAGCTGAACTCGGGATCATTGAGCGAGCCGGAGATGGGGATGTTGAGATCAATGTTGCCGTTGCGATCTTTCAGCAGATCCACCGCCAGCAGGACCGGCAGCTTGGTGGCGTCGGGGCTGTTCACACGGCTGCCGAAGGTGAGCTGGTTCAGGATGAGCTGGTTGTCCGCCGTCAGGCGCCCGCCAGGGGCGATCGCGTAATGCACGTTCATCGAAAGCAGGCCACGCTTGATGTTGTAGCCTGCATAGCGTCCGGAGTAAGGCGACAGTGGCGCCAGTTGCAGATCGGTCATCTTGCCCTGCAAATCGAGCTGCGGGGGGCTGACCAGCGGGTTGAGCGTGCCCGACAGCGTCACTGGCGCCGTGTCCTGGGCTGTACCACGCAGGGCGACCGTGGCCGGCTTGGGGTTGGCCGTGCCAAAAGGACCAATGGCCCCTTCCACCGCAGACAGGCTTGTGGAGTAATTCGGCCGGATGAAATGGTCGGTGTAGTCCACCCGTCCGTCAGACAGGCTGATGCCGCCAACGTTCACGACCAGATCCGGGTTGAGGGGCGCAGCTGGGTTCGCCTGCACGGTGGTCTGACCGAGGTCCGAGCCCCATTCGCTCGCGTTGTGTCCGGCTGCGCCGGCGCCCGACAGGCTGAGTTCGGCCGGTGCAGTGCGCGTCACGACGGCAGGTGCGGTGCCAGCCGGGGCTGCCGCCGACGCACCTTGCTCGGGCAGCGGCTTGAAGACCTGGGTGAGATTGAGCTTGGCATCCTCGCTGAGCACCACGCGCGCGTAAAAGTTGCGCAGCGCGACCTGCCCGATATTGATGTCGGTGGTGGGGTGGACACTGGGGTCGTGCGCGATCTGGAGTTTGTCGAGGAGCAGGCTGTTCCAGCCCAATAGGCGCTCATGCGGCTGCAGGGTGTCGGCAGCGAAATGCTGGATGCCGGCCTGGCCGTCAAATCGCAGACTGGGGCCCTCAGGGCCCATGCGCAGATCAATGTCGCCGGCCACGCTGGTCGGCGCACGCAGGATCTCGGCATTCACGCGCGGCGGCAGGTAGTTGTCGGCGATCTGCGCCGGCAGATTGCGCGCGTCGAGTTTGCCGTGCACGTGCAACGGATTGATCGAGACTTGCCCCGTGAACGCAAGCGTGCCCATGCTCGGGATGTCTTCCGCGGCGCCCGCGCCTGCCTCCAGCGGTGCCGTGGACACGCCGAGCGGCAGCGGCGGTCTGGCATGGGCCGCAGCCGGGGGCGCGGAGGCGTCCGCCGCAGGGGCCGAGGCCGGGCTGGCGGCGGGTTGCGCTGGCGTCGTGTCAAGAGGGGCCTGCAACTCGTCACTGATTTGCGCAGCCAGAGTGACGCCCGTGGGGCGGGTCTGCGGCCAGGTGGCATCATGCAGGCCAAGGTCGAGCCGGGTGACGGCGACAACCACCGGTTGCCGGGGCATCGTGTCGGCCAGGTAAAAGCGCCCGCCCTGCAACCGTGCCTGCTGCACCTGCACGCGCCACGGCGCCGAGGGCTTGGTCGTGCGCGCGCTGACTGTGTTCTTGGGCAGCAAATCGGGTGGCAGCCACTGCATGAAGGACCACTGTCCATTGGTGTCGCGCGCGATGCTGGCCTGGGGCTGCAGCAGCCGCACACTGGCGACCTGCACGGTATGCGCCTGCAGATCGATGCGGGCGTTGCTCGCATCGATCTGGCTGGCACGCAATGCGGCGTTGCGGCCGGCCGCAAGGGCGTGGACCTGCGCTTGGCCCACATTGAGCAACAGGGTCTGCGGATGAGAAGCCCAATGCAGGTTTGCGTTGCGCACCGTGATGTCGCGTGCCTTGATGCCTCCCGCGGGGCCAAAGCTGAAGCCCGTCCATTGGGCCTCGCTGACGTCGGCCAGCAGGCTTGAGGTATCGGCCTGCCAGGCGAGCGTGGCGTGCGCGCCAAGAAGCCCGCGCGGCAACGGTATCGCGCCAAGCGCGGGCGCCGCGTAGGGCGCGGCCAGTTGCGGATCGAGGTGAGAGGCGCTCAGTTGCGCGTGGGCCCGTTTGAGGTCGCCTTCGCCCTGGAGCTGTACTTGAAGGCCTTGCGGGCCGGTGAGTTCGGCCTTAAAGGGTACCGGTTGCGTGAGGGGCCAGGTCAGGGGGCCGGCGCTTAACGTGGGGGCTGCGAAAGCCCAGTCGACGGCGGGGCGGACCGCCGTATCGTGCCATTGAAGGTGGCTGTCGGTCAGCACGACGGCAGCCACATGCACCGTCCAGTTCGGCGAGGATGGCGCCTGTGGCGGGGCTGCCGCAGGCACGGACAGGTTTGTGGCGCCTGCCTGATCCTGTGGGGCCGAGGCGGACTGATTCTTCGGCGCCGTGTCGGACTGGGGCGCAGGGGCGTGGGTGCTCAACCCCTGCAGTCCCTCGGCGGTACGCGCAAGCTGCGCCGACAGTCCCGTGATGCGCACCGCGCCCACGTTCAGCACATGCGCCAGAGGTTGCAAACTTGTGAGCTGAATGTCCAGGTTTTTCCAGCCTGCCAGCTTGGCGTTGCCCACCTGCACCTGGCCGTCTTGCACTTGCGCGGTGCCGGCAATGGTCAAAGCGTCAGGATGCGCGCGCACCACCCGAGCCTGTAGGCGTATGGAAAGCATCGCCCCTTCCAGGCGGATGGGAAGGGTGGCGGGCTGATAGGGGGCAAAGACGGCAAGCTGCAGGCCCTGCAACTGCGCCGCGATGGTCACCGGCGCGGTGGTCGCAAAGGGTGCGCCGCTGACCGTGAGCTGCAGAGGCGCGCCATCAAGCATGGCGCTGGCCTGTGCGCGCATCTGCCCGCTGGATCCAGCCAGCGTGGAGAGCTCGGGCAGGTTCACGTTCAGGCCCGTGAGGCGCGTTGTGACGTGCGCGGCCTGGTCGTCGAACACCACGCTGCCACCCGAGATGCGGGCATCGCGCAAGGCAAAGGCCTGGGGGGCCGACGCCGGTTTGGCCGGTTGGCGGGCCAGGCGTTGCAGGATATCGTCGAAGTCCATCGCGCCCGACGGCTCGCGCACGATGCGCAACTGCGGCTGCTGGAGAAGCAGCGCGGCGATTTGCGGCTTGCCGCCCCAAAGGGTACGCCAACTCAATTGCACGTTGGCGCGCTGCACGCGCAGCGCGTCAGCAGTGTTTGCAGCGTTGCGCACGCGCAGATCGTCCACCTGCAGGCGCAGCTTTAGCGGGTTGAAGGCCACCGGCCCGATGCGGGCCTGGCGCCCAAGGCTTTGCGCAATCCACTGGGG
>JAGWOZ010000019.1 GCA_028870715.1 Betaproteobacteria bacterium
GAGGGGGAGGCTCGTCGGAGGTTTGCGCCTGCCCAATGACGAGACGGGCGATTGCCAGCTGTTCACAACCGGCCTGAGCGAGCGCGCCCAATCGCTGGGCGCCGTGTTCCGGTTCCAACAGACAGTGGATGGCTTGCTTACCGATGGCCGCACGATCACCGGCGTGCGTGTGGGCAACTCCGTGCTCAAGGCTGACCGCTACGTGCTTGCCATGGGCAGCTATTCAAGGGACTTTCTCCTTCCGCTGGGCCTCGATCTACCCGTATACCCTGTCAAGGGGTATTCACTCACCGTGCCACTGATCGACGAAGCCCTTGCGCCGCGTTCCACAGTTCTGGATGAGACCTACAAAGTGGCCCTCACGCGTTTTGACCAGCGCATCCGTGTGGGCGGCATGGCCGAACTCGGCGGCTTTGACCTTCGCCTCAATCCCCGCCGGCGCGAAACGCTGGAGATGGTGACGCGCGACCTCTTCCCGGGTGGCGACCTGCCCGCGGCCACGTTCTGGACGGGCCTGCGGCCGATGACGCCTGACGGCACGCCGATCCTCGGACCCACGCGCCACGCCAACCTGTTCCTGAACACCGGGCATGGGACCTTGGGCTGGACCATGGCCTGCGGTTCTGCGCGGATCGTCACCGATCTGGTGCTGGGCCGCAAGCCCGATGTCAGCACAGCGGGCCTTGGCCTTGAGCGCTACGACGAGCGCCGTGTCGCCGCGCCGCGCCTCCGCCCAGCATCGGCCTGATGTGCGTGCCGGGCCGACGCGGTTCACGGATTGTCAAAGCGAAGGTCCAGTGTGAGGGGGAAATCCGGGTTGAGCGGTTCGGCCTTGCAGACGATGGGACCAGGCGTGTGGCCGTGCTCCCAGAAGCGGGCCCGGCGCCGCGCCTCGGCCTCGTTTGCATTCACCGGAAACGTGTCATAGTTGCGGCCTCCGGGGTGGCTGACATGGTAGGTGCAACCCCCAACGGCGCGTTCGTTCCATCGATCGACCAGGTCAAAAACCAGGGGGCCTTGCGCGCCGATTCCGGGATGAAGGGCTGAGTGCGGCGCCCAAGCCTTGAAGCGTACGCCAGCCACGAACTCGCCCGGGACGCCCGTGGGATGCAGCGGCAGCCAGCGCCCGTTGCACAGCAGGGCATGGCGCGAGCCCGTCATGCCGCGTACGCGTACCTGCAGGCGCTCGACCGATGAGTCCACGTAGCGCGCAGTGCTGCCCTCGGCCATTTCCTCGCCCAGGACGTGCCAGGGTTCGATGCCCTGACGCAACTCGATTTCCACGCTGTCGTAGGTCACGGTTCCGCAACGCGGAAAGCGAAATTCCATGAATGGGGAAAACCAGCTGTCCTCAAACGCGTAGCCCGCGGCGCGCAAGTCGCGGCAGATGTCGCGCATGTCCATTTCGACGAAATGCGGAAGCATGAATCGGTCGTATAGCGCCGTGCCCCAGCGCACCAACTGGCCGCCGTCAGGTTGGCGCCAGAACCGCGCCACGAGCGCGCGCAGCAGCAGCGCCTGCACCAGGCTCATGCGTGCGTGCGGGGGCATCTCGAATGCGCGAAGCTCAACCAGGCCGAGGCGCCCTGTTGCACCGTCGGGCGAGTACAACTTGTCAATGCAGAACTCGGCACGGTGCGTGTTACCCGTGAGATCCACCAGGTGGTTGCGCAGCAGACGGTCCACAAGCCAGGGCTGCGCGCTGGTTTGCCCGGGCGGGGCTTTCTGGTCGAGTTGTTGAAACGCGATGGTCAGCTCATACAGTGCGTCGTCCCGCGCCTCATCCACCCTTGGGGCCTGGCTGGTGGGTCCGATAAATGCGCCGGAAAACAAATAGGAGAGCGCTGGATGGCGTTGCCAGTATGCGATCAGGCTCTTGAGCAGGTCGGGTCTGCGCAGAAACGGACTATCAGCCGCAGTCGCCCCACCGAGGGTAATGTGATTGCCACCACCAGTTCCTGTATGACGGCCATCGAGCATGAACTTCTCCGTGGCCAGGTGGCAGGCGCGCGCCTGCGCATACAACGTTTCGGTCCGCGCCTCGAGCGCATCCCAGTCCGGCGAGGGGTGGATGTTCACCTCAATGACGCCAGGATCGGGCGTCACGGAGAAGGTCTGCAGGCGCTCATCCCGTGGCGGGGTATAGCCCTCAATGCATACCGGCAGCTCAACGGCCCGGGTCGTGTGCTCGATCGCTGCGACCAGCGCCAGCCATGACTCCAGGGTCGGGATCGGCGGAAGGAACACGTGCAGCGTTCCCGAGCGCACTTGCAGGCATAGCGCGGTGTGGACAATTTCCGCAGGGCGGGATTTGCGCACGATCACGTTCTTGCGCGTCGGCGCTTGTGCGCGCGCAAGGCCGAGCGCGGCGTGAAAGTCACCAAGGGCATGGCGCGGCGCAAAGGGGTCGGGCGGCAGTTGGAGATCAAAGTCCTCGGGCGGCGCCCACGGCAGGCTCGCCAGCGGCAGACGGTAGCCCAGGGGTGAGTCGCCTGGCACCAGCGTGAGGCGTTCACCGCGGAGCGGCCAACGGCTGGAATGCCAGTAGCCGTCCGCCTCGGCCTTCAGCGGCAGCACGTAGCCCACAACCGTATTCAGGCCATGCGCCAACTGGGCAACGAGCTTGGCGCGGGCGTCGGCATCGCCGCTCGCGGCAATCAGCTCCTGGACGTTTTCGGGAAGGCGACCTTCGGCCTGAGCTGCGTGCAAGGCGTCCTCGAAAGCGGGCATCAGGTAGCCGCCATTGAGCCCCAGAGCTTCGCACAGGCGCTTGCCGAACTGTGCCGCGACGCCGGGATCGAGCGCCTTGGCATCCGCCGCAGCGGGTCCCACAAGCCATTGCGGGTCTCGCCACACGGGCTTGCCGTCGGTGCGCCAGTACGCCGTCATGGCCCAGCGCGGCAACGCCTCGCCCGGGTACCACTTGCCTTGGCCAAAGTGCAAAAGCGCGCCGCTGGTGAATTGCGTCGACAGCCGTCGCAGCAAGGCATCGGCCATGCGCTCCTTGTCGGGGCCGAGCGCGGCGGTGTTCCATTGCGCACCCTGCATGTCCTGCGCGGAGACGAAAGTGGGCTCGCCGCCTTGCGTCAGTCGAACGTCGCCCGCGCGCAGGTCCGCGTCAATGCGGCGCCCCAGAAGACGGATCGATTGCCATTGTGCGTCGGTATAGGGAAGCGTGACGCGGGGGTCCTCAAACACGCGCTGCACGGTCATGGTGAAGTCGAGGTGACTTTCGCAGGGGTCGGTCTTCCCGATAATTGGCGCGGCCGAGGACGGTTGGGCGCTTGCCGCCAACGGGATATGACCCTCACCAGCGAACAAGCCGGACGTGGCGTCCAGTCCGATCCATCCGGCTCCGGGCACATAGGCCTCGCACCAGGCGTGCAAGTCAGTGAAGTCGGCGCTCGGCCCGGCAGGGCCCTCCAGCGGCTTGACGTCGGCCGTCAGCTGAATCAGATAGCCCGAGACAAAGCGCGCGGCCAGGCCCAGGTTGCGCAGGATCTGCACGAGCAGCCAGGCGCTGTCGCGGCAGGAGCCCGAAGCGTTACTCAGTGTAGTTTCGCAGCTTTGCACCCCGGGCTCCATGCGAATGAGGTAGGACACCCCGTGCTGCACGGCCTGGTTGGCGCGAACCAGGAGATCGGTGGTTGTGATGTGCGTGGGCAAGTCTGCCCGAAATGCCGCCAGCCACGCCTGCTGTCGCGGCCCCACGGGGTCGCACTCCATGAAGGGCGCGAGCTCGGCGCGCAACTCCTGGGGATAGATGAAGGGAAATGGCTCGGCCCAGGGTTCGACGAAAAAATCGAATGGATTGATGACCGTCATGTCGGCCACCAGATCCACCGTCACTTCAAGTTCGCGGGTCGGCTCGGGGAAGGTCAGGCGAGCAACGAAGTTGCCGTAGGCGTCCTGTTGCCAGTTGATGAAATGCCGCGACGGTTTGGCCGTCAGGGAGTAGCTGAGGATCGGCGTGCGATTGTGTGTGGCCGGGCGCAATCGAACCTCGTGTGGAGCAAGTCTCACCGGGCGATCAAACCTGTAGCGGGTCTGGTGATGAAGCGCAACGCGGATGGTCATGGCAAACCCAAGTGGACGGTCGTGGGCTTGATCCAGCAACCCTCGTGCCAAAGATCCTGGAGCCATCCCGGATGCCGCACGCCTTGCGAATGGGTCGTTGGCCCGCATTGGCGCGCCCATTTGGTGCGCATGCTGCCCGGCATTGGTGCGTCAGCGGCATGGCTTGCCCGGCTTTTGGATTTGCGCCCCACCTGGGTGCGCTGTTCGGGAGGGTTGCTGGCACGCGGCTTGCTGTGAAAGGGATCGAACCGTTCCGAGAGAAGCGACATGCAGGCCTATTCCGAGTGCGAGGGCTTTGGCAGCGAGAGCCGGCCAGCCTGGGCGCGTCTGACCACATGGATGCGCGAAACTGGCATGCCAGCGCTCGCGGCCAAGCAGGAAGAGGCACGGCTGGCGTTTTACCGCGAGGGCATCACCTTCGCCGTTTATGGCGAAGGCGGCGGTACGGAGCGGGCGATTCCCTTTGACATCCTGCCGCGCATCATCACGGCTGCCGAATGGGTCCATCTTCAGCGCGGCCTGGCGCAGCGGGTTCAAGCCCTGAACCTCTTTCTTGCCGACATTTATGGGCCGCAGCGCATCATCAAAGATAAGGTGATTCCTGCCCAGGGCATCCTGGACAACTCGCAATATCGCGCGGGAATGCAGGGGGTCAAGGTGCCGCGCGGCGTGTATGGCGCGATCTGCGGGATTGATCTGGTCCGCACCGCCGAGCAGGAGTTTTTCGTCTTGGAGGACAACCTGCGCGTGCCCTCCGGGGTGAGCTACATGCTCGAAAATCGCCGCATCCTCTCCTGGCTCGCGCCTGATCTGTTCGAGCTGCATCGTGTTGCGCCCATCGGACATTACCCGGAGCTTCTCGACCTGACGTTGCGCGAACTGGCGCCCAGCCACACGGACGATCCCACGGTGGTTGTGCTCACGCCAGGACCGTTCAACAGCGCATATTTCGAGCACGCCTTTCTGGCACAGAGCATTGGTGCCGAACTCGTGGAGGGGCAGGATCTTTTCGTGGACGAGGGTTTTCTTTACATGAAGACCATCCGTGGTCCCCAGCGCGTGGACGTGATCTACCGGCGCATCGACGACGATTTCCTCGATCCCCGCGCCTTCCGCCCGGATTCCATGCTGGGTGTGCCCGGGTTGTTTGACGTGATCCGCGCAAAGCACGTCACCTTGGCCAACGCAGTTGGCACGGGCGTGGCCGACGATAAGTCCGTGTACCCGCATGTGCCGGCCATGATCCGCTATTACCTGAGCGAGGATGCCATCCTTCCGAATGTTCCGACCTTTACCCTGGGTGACGCCAAGCAGTGCAGCCATGTCCTGGCCAACCTGCATGAGCTGGTCGTCAAGGAGGCTCAAGGCGCCGGTGGCTATGGCATGCTCATTGGTCCCAAAGCCAGCAAGAAGGAGCGCGAAGCGTTCGCCGAGCGCATCCGCGCCCATCCCGAAAAGTACATCGCCCAGCCAACACTGGCGCTGTCGACGTGCCCCACGCTGGTGGACGAAGGCGTGGCGCCGCGTCACGTTGATCTGCGTCCCTATGTGCTGCAGGGCACGAGCATCCGCATGGTTCCCGGCGGACTGACGCGCGTGGCGCTGGCGGAGGGATCCCTGGTTGTCAACAGCAGCCAGGGTGGTGGCACCAAGGATACCTGGGTGCTGCAGGAATGAGCGTTCCGTACAAGGAGCCCCCCATGCTTTGCCGCACTGCTTCCGATTTATTCTGGATGGGACGCGCCGTGGAGCGCGCTGAATCCATGGCACGCCTTCTGGACCTGTCCCGAAGGCTGGCCGCGCTGCCGGGTTCGCGAAGTGCCCAGGCGGGACATACCGTGTGGGCGCTGCCTTTGTTGGCCACGGGATCCATTCCGCCGGGCATCGCCGGCGAGGATATGAAGCCGGCCGAGATGCTGTGGCGCTGCGTCCTCGACCGCGAGAATCCCTCCTCGGTCCTGGCTTGCGTGCAACTCGCGCGAGACGCCGCGCGCAACCAGCGCTCGGTGGTGCCCGCCGAGGTGGTGGCGCCGCTACAACTCATGCTGAGCAAAATGCGCAGCCTCAAGCGTCAGCATCTGGTCAACGGCGGTTTGGGGCACGTGATCAGCGAAATCATGGCCTTCTCCGACGCCTTTCGAGGTGTCACATTCGCCACCATGCTGCGCAGTGAGCCTTGGCATTTTCTGCGGCTGGGCACCTTCCTTGAGCGTGCCGACGGCTCGGTGCGCATGTGGACGACGCAGGCTGACCCTGAGTTTTCCCTTGTGCGGGATGGCCCCGACAGCCCACATGCCGCGTTTCATCGCGTCGCGATGCTGGAATCGGCCTCTGCGCTCATGCCACTAAGGCGCCTGCACGGCGAGCCCAACCGCAAGGGGGTGACCGACATGCTGCTGCGTCGACCAGACTTCCCACGCTCGGCGTCCTACTGTCTGATTGAGGCGCAAAAGGCCCTTTCCTCGCTGCAGGTCAACCCCTCGGAGCCCACCTCGCGTCTGGTTGGCAAGGCCCTTGCCGGCGTGTCCTACCTGGAGCCCAAGGAAGACGCCGAGAGCATGTTTGCGTTCGGCGCTGCGCGCCAGTTCGACATTTACGCCGCTGAGGCGGCAGTCGACGAGCGCTTTTTCGTTGCGAAAACCCCGCTGCGCCGCGCAGCCTGAGCCGCGCGGCATGCGTGGCTGCCGATAGGCCACGTATGCTGCTGCACTCCAGCACACGATTCGACCCACGATCCGACCCATGACTTACTGCTGCGCCGTCAAACTCAATGCAGGCCTGGTCTTTGCCTCCGACAGTCGCACCCATGCGGGTGTCGACAATATCGGCCGCTTTAGCAAACTGCATGTGCTGGAGCAACCCGGCGAGCGCGTCATCACCATGCTGTCGGCCGGCAACCTGAGCGTCACGCAGGGAGCCATCGAGCATCTGCACCGCGCGGTGCGTCAGGGTGCTGTGATGAACTGGACCAACGTCCCGAGCATGGCCGATGTGGCGATGCTCCTGGGCCAGGCCATGCGCGAGGTGCGCGAGCGTGACGAACCCTATCTGGCCAAAAGCGGCATCGACGCCAGCGCCTCGTTTTTACTGGGCGGCCAGATCCAGGGCGAGCGCCCGCGCCTTTTTCTGGTGTACTCCGAAGGCAACGCGATTGAGGCAACCGCCGAGACCCCTTTCCTGCAGATTGGCGAGATCAAGTATGGCAAGCCCATACTCGATCGCGTGATCCGCCCCGAGATTGGGCTGCTCGATGCGACCAAGTGCGTGCTGGTCAGCTTTGACTCGACCATGCGCAGCAACGTCAGCGTGGGCCTGCCGATCGATCTGCAGCTGCTGCCGATCAATCACCTGCGCGCTGACATGAAATTCCACATCGACGAGCAGGACGCCTACTGGCGAGAGCTTTCCGACCGCTGGGCGGTGGGCGTGCGGCGTGTCTTCGCCGAACTGCCGCCTCCCCAGTGGTATCCGGACACGCAGCAGTGACGGTTCGGCCTTGGCAAGGTCCGGAAAGGTTGACATCCAACCCCCGGCGGCCTTCCGAGCCGTCGTCCTGCTGGCGGTGTTGCTGGCCTTCCTGGATGCCGTTTTGCGCCGTCTGGGCCAGGCAGCACATGCTTGTCCCGAGCGCGCACGCTACCCCACCGGCTTTGCCCACCCATCCGATCCACGCCCGACTTTCAGGCGCGAGCCGCGCCCAATCGGCTTTGCGGCGGTCTCTGAACGCCGGGGTTTCTCGGAGCAACGGATCAATACGACTTGTAGGGCAGAAATTTGCCGCTCATGGTGATGTGCACTCGGTCACCCTTGGGGTCAGGTTCGCGAGTCAGGTTCATCGTGAAATCGATTGCACTCATGATGCCGTCGCCAAACTCCTCATGGATGAGTTCCTTGAAGGTGGTGCCATACACGCTGACGAGCTCATAGAAGCGGTAGATGAGCGGGTCCGAGGGTACGCTCGTCGGTAATGAGCCCTTGTACGGCACCACTTGCAGCCATTGCACGGCATTGGCCGGCAAGTCAAACAGCTTGCCCAGAATGCCGGCTTGCTCGGCACTGAAGGTCATTTGACCGAGGCAGCCGGCGGTTACCCATTCCTTGCTCAGCCCCACGGCCTTTGCCACGTCGGACCAGCTCAGGCCCTTGGCGATTTTCGCGGCAAGAATGGCTTCGGTCACGTCATTGCGCGTCATAAGGTCTCCTGGGTTGCATTGCGCCATTTGCGGACCCTACGGGCCGCGCGAAATGTGCAGCAAGTTCCATGCCTTGCGTGGGTCCGCTCGACCCGACATAGGGGGCGCTGGCGTTATCCGACACCGGCACATTGCAGCGCATAAGCGGCCAGCGCTTCGATGACATTGGGGCACTCGCCCGCCGCCGGAGCGATATGCACGTCCATATTGGGGTGGCGGGTTTGCGCTTCCCGGACCGTCTGCGGAATGTCGCGTTGCAGATGACCGCCCGCGCCCAGGAAGAGCGGGACGATATCCAGGCGGCGGCAGCCGCCTGCCCCCGCTGTGTCCAGCGCCGCGCGTAGCGTGGGTTGCATGAATTCGAGGTAGGCCAGCGTCACGCTCAGCTCTGGGCGCGCGCGGCGCAAGCTAGCCAGCACAGCCTCAAAGGGGCGCGCCCAATCCGGTTGGCGCGAGCCGTGGGCAAGAAGCAGGATGTGTGGCGGTACGTTGGTCTCGATCATGCGAGGCGTCGGCGCATCGTTGCGCTGTGCGGTGGTTGGTCGGGCCGAAGGCCGAATGGAGCGCGTGCGAGCAGCATCATGGTCGACGGCATCGGGCGCGTCAACCCTCGGCGGCAAACTGAAGATGATGCCAGCGCAGCGTCTTCAGCGAGCCGGAATTGCCACGGCACACGGCGGGCAGCCACCCCGGTTGCGTCCTACAGGTCGCTGGTGCCATGGCGTGAGCGTATCGCCGATTCAGCATGGCCCGCAGGTGTTCGCACTGCAGGGTGATCAGCGGGTTGCAGAAGGCCCTTGGTTTCGATGAATCGCACCACGGTGTCGAGTCCGTCCAGGGTTTTGAGGTTCGTCATGGCGTAAGGGCGCAGGCCTTTGGGCCCGGTGCGCATGCGCTCGGTGTCGGCGCGCATGATGTCGAGGTTGGCTCCCACGTAAGGGGCGAGGTCAGTCTTGTTGATCACGAATAGATCGCTTTTGGTGATGCCGGGGCCACCTTTGCGGGGGATCTTCTCACCGCCAGCCACATCGATGACGTAGATCGTCAAATCCGAAAGCTCGGGGCTGAACGTGGCTGCGAGATTATCGCCACCCGATTCGATGAACACGATGTCGGCATCCGGGAACCGGTCCAGCATGCGGTCCACCGCCTCAAGGTTGATGGATGCGTCCTCGCGAATCGCCGTGTGCGGGCAGCCGCCCGTTTCGACACCCATGATGCGTTCCGGCTCGAGCGCCCCCGCCGCGGTGAGCAGCCGCTGGTCCTCCTTGGTGTAGATGTCGTTGGTCACGACCACGAGGTCATAGTTCCCTCGCATGGCTTTGCACAGCATTTCGAGCAGGGTTGTCTTGCCCGAGCCCACCGGGCCGCCGATGCCCACGCGCAGCGGTGGCAGCTGCTTGCGGCGGTTGGGGATGGCGTGCAAAGGCGATGAGGCGTTGATGGGGTTCATGATCGGAACAGCCGTGAGTACTGGGTTTCGTGACGGGAGCTGAGGATGGCGAGCATGCTGGCGAAACTCTGCCAGTCCTCCATGCGATGCTGCAGGCCTCGTGCATGGGCGACGGCGGCGGGAATGTCGGGGGTGAGCGTTGCAAGCAGGCGTTGGCCGCTGCTCTGGCCGAGCGGTACAACACGCATCGCGGCTTGCACCTGGTTCTCCAGCCAGGAGAAGGCCAGCGCATGCGCGCCATGTTCGGCGTCCAGTCCGAGCGCCAGGGCGCCGAGCGCGAACGCCAAGGGCCAAGCCGGGGCCGGCAGCAGTTGCGCGGCAAGTGCCAGCCCCGGGTGCGCGGGTTGCAGGTTGCGCAGCCACTCCAGCATTGAACGACCCATTTGCAGGGTCTGCTGGCGCAGCTCGGATGTTTCGCGCGTGCTGAGCACCCAGGTCTGGATCGCCTGCAACGCGACAGCATCGGCGCCCTGCCATGCGGCGTGCGCGGCGCAGGCGGCTGGCAGCTCGCTGCGGGCCAGGGTGAGCTGCACCTGGCCCCGCAGCCAGGCAAGGGTTTGCGCCTCGTCGGCGACCAGCCCGGCCTCCACCGCCGCCTCCACGCCTTCGGAATAGCTGAACCCGCCCACCGGTAAGGCGGGCGACGCCAGCCACATCATGTGCAGCAGCGCGAACTGCCTTGACGAGGCCAGCGAGGGTGCGGTCGACGCCTTGGCCTCAGTGCTCAGGGTCATGTTCGTGGCCGTGACCGGCGTGGGTGTGAGGCTTGCCGTGCCCATGGCCATGCGTATGGCCTTGGATTTCGCCATAGGCGCCAGCTTCGGGCTCGAACGCTGCTTGCGCCTCGGTGACGATCAGGTGCATGCGCCGCAGCATGTCGGCCAGCACGGGGTCGGGCTCGAACTGCAGCCGGTCAGCTTGAACTTCGAGTTGCACATGCCGATTGCCCAGGTGATACGCGGCACGCAGCAAATCCATCGGCGTGCCATGCTCGGCGCAGGCGCTCACCTGCAGCACGGTCTGCGGTGCGGCCTCCACGCGGATGAGCGAGCCATCCTCCGCGACCAGCACGTCGCCGCCGCGCAGCACGGTGCCTCGCGGCAGGAACACGGCAATGTGGCGCCCCGCGCTGTCGTGCGCGTCAAAGCGGCTTTTGCTGCGCGTGTCCCAGTCCAGGGTAAGGCTGCGGGCACGCTTCGTCAGTGCGGCGGCGAGACCGCGCCCTTGTTGGATGGATTTATTGACGGTCAGCATCCAGGCATCCTTGTTCTTGTACGCAGGCAGCCGCGCAGCCTTTGCTTGCGGTCTCTGCTCCGCCCGCAGCGGATCGCTTCGCATCGTGGAACCTGACGGAACGCGGCGTGATGCGCGGCGCGCCACAGCGGCCGCCTGCAACGTGAGCCTGCAGTGCCCTGAAGAAGCGAGACCGCGCAATCATGTTGGTGTCCTTCGGGCCGGGTGCGCCGGATTCAGAACAGGAAATAGCGTTGCGCCATTGGCAGCACGCTGGCGGGCTCGCAGGTCAGCAGCTGACCGTCGGCGCGCACCTCGTAGGTCTGGGCATCCACCTGCATGCGCGGCGTGTATGCGTTGTGCACGAGATCGGCCTTCTTGACGCTGCGGCAGTTGCGCACCGTTGCGAGCGTCTTGCGCAGGCCCAAACGCGCACCGATGCCAAGGCTCAGCGCCTGCTGCGAGATGAAGGTCAGCGACGTGGCGAGCCGCGCGCCGCCAAAGGCGCCGAACATGGGCCGGGTATGCACCGGTTGCGGCGTGGGAATGGAGGCGTTGGCGTCACCCATCAGCGCCGCGGCGATGAAGCCGCCCTTGACCACGATGCTGGGTTTGATGCCAAAAAAGGCCGGGCGCCACAGCACCAGATCAGCCCATTTGCCCACCTCCACAGACCCCACTTCATGCGCCATGCCGTGTGCCAGCGCGGGGTTGATGGTGTATTTGGCGACATAGCGCTTGGCGCGGAAGTTGTCGTTGCGGATTTCGCCCTGCGCCGCGCCAGCCTGGGGTGGTGCCAGCCAGCCGCGCTGCATCTTCATCTTGTGCGCGGTCTGCCAGGTACGCAGGATGACTTCGCCCACGCGTCCCATCGCCTGACTGTCGCTGGACATGATGCTGATGGCACCAAGGTCGTGCAGCACGTCCTCGGCAGCGATGGTTTCGCGGCGGATGCGGCTTTCGGCGAAGGCCAGATCTTCGGCGATGTTGGGGTCCAGGTGGTGGCACACCATGAGCATGTCGAGATGCTCGTCGATGGTGTTGACGGTGAACGGCCGAGTGGGGTTGGTGGACGAGGGCAGAACGTTGGCTTCGCCCAGCACCTTCAGGATGTCCGGCGCGTGCCCGCCGCCGGCGCCCTCGGTGTGGAACGTGTGGATGGTGCGACCCTTGAACGCGGCGATGGTGTCCTCAACGAAGCCCGACTCGTTGAGCGTGTCCGTGTGGATGGCGACCTGAGTGTCGCTCTCCTCGGCCACCGACAGACAGCAATCGATCGCCGCCGGCGTGGTGCCCCAGTCCTCATGCAGCTTCAGCCCGATGGCACCGGCATCAATCTGTTCGCGCAGCGCGTCCGGGCGACTGGCGTTGCCCTTGCCAAAGAAGCCCAGGTTCACCGGGAAGGCTTCGGCCGCCTGCAGCATGCGCGCGAGGTTTTCCGGCCCTGGTGTGCACGTGGTGGCATTGGTCCCGGTGGCCGGTCCCGTGCCGCCTCCGAGCATGGTGGTGACGCCGCTCATCAGCGCTTCCTCGATCTGTTGCGGACAGATGAAGTGGATGTGGCTGTCGATGCCGCCGGCGGTGAGGATCATCCCTTCGCCTGCGAGGACTTCCGTACCCGGACCAATGACGATGTCCACTCCCGGCTGCACGTCCGGATTGCCGGCCTTGCCGATGGCGGCAAGGCGCTGCCCGCGGATGCCCACGTCCGCCTTGACGATGCCCCAGTGGTCGAGGATGAGCGCGTTGGTGATGACCATGTCCATTGCGCCCTCGGCGCGCGTGGCTTGGCCCTGGCCCATGCCGTCGCGGATGGTCTTGCCGCCACCGAACTTCACCTCTTCGCCGTAGCCGCCGGCGCGCAGGGTGTAGTCGTCCTCGACTTCGATCAGCAGTTCGGTGTCGGCCAGTCGAACGCGATCGCCGATGGTCGGGCCGAACATGTCCGCATAGGTGCGGCGGGAGAGGGTGGGCATGGGTGTCGGTCCTCGAAGGGTTGCGCGGGGCAAGGAGCGCCGGAGTCAGAGTTTGCCCATCACGGCTTGCCGGAATCCCACCACGGTGCGCGCGCCGGCATAGGCCACCAGGTCGACCGTGCGCTGCTGCCCCGGCTCGAAGCGCACTGCAGTTCCGGAGGGAATGTTCAGCCGCATGCCCCGAGCGGCTGCCCGGTCGAAGCGCAGCGCTGGATTGGTTTCCGCGAAGTGGTAGTGCGAGCCCACCTGAATGGGGCGGTCGCCCGCGTTTTCGACAACCATCGTGAGGGTGGTGCGGCCCGGATTGAGCTCCAGGTCACCATCGGCGCAGAGGATTTCTCCAGGAATCATGTGCATGCTCCGGGATGGGGCGTCATAGGACAGGCTGGTGCACGGTCACCAATTTGGTGCCGTCGGGAAAGGTGGCTTCCACCTGGATGTCGGCAATGATCTCAGCCACTCCGTCCATCACGTCGTCCCGGGTGAGAAGGGTGCGGCCAAAACTCATCAGTTCGGCGACCGTACGGCCGTCGCGCGCACCCTCCAGGATGGCTGCGGTGATGTAGGCCGTGGCCTCCGGCACGTTGAGCTTGACTCCGCGTGCCTTGCGTCGCTCGGCAAGCAGCGCAGCGGTGAAGATCAACAGCTTGTCTTTTTCACGCGGGGTAAGGTCCATGGCTCGTAAGGTGCTGGGCAATGTTCGCAAGCTTAGCCTCTGCGCGCGGCAATGCGCGGGCAACGCTTGCGCCTTGGAACCGCAAGAACCATACCTGTGCATCGCAGCCCGCGTGTGGTGCGTTGCAAACCGATCAGGTGAGTGGTGCGTCATGGTTGTGCGTGCGGGCTTGTCTGCGCACACGCGCCTTTGGAGGCCACGCCGGCGCGGCATCACGGTCAGGCACGCATGGGCTGCGCAAGGCCTGAGCCGCGAGGAACGGGCGCGCGACACGTGGCACAGGACTTGCTGACGATGACGTGGCAATTCGCAAAACCCTGGAGGGATACCTAGATGGACCGTCGAACCGCATTAAAAACAGTTGGCGCCACAGTCGCCGCCGCTGCCGCGAGCAGCCTGCCCTTCCCGGCCATCGCCGCGAAGAAATCGCCCATCAAGGTCGGCATCCTGCATTCACTGTCGGGCACGATGGCGATCTCCGAGACGGCGCTCAAGGATGTTGACCTGATGACCATCGCCGAGATCAACGCAGCAGGCGGCGTGGACGGCCATATGATCGAGCCCGTGGTCGTCGACCCAGCGTCGAACTGGCCGCTGTTTGCCGAGAAAGCGCGGCAGCTGATTTCGCAGGACAAGGTGGCGGCAATCTTTGGGTGCTGGACTTCCGTGTCGCGAAAGTCGGTGCTGCCGGTTCTTGATGAGCTCAACGGCTTGCTGTTCTACCCGGTGCAGTTCGAAGGCCAGGAGGAGAACAAGCACGTGGTCTACACAGGGGCCGCACCCAACCAGCAGGCCATCCCGGCGACCGAATACCTGATGAGCAAGGACGGCGGCGGCGCCAAGCGATTCTTCCTGCTCGGCACCGACTACGTCTATCCGCGCACCACGAACGCCATTCTGCGGGGCTTTCTGCACTCCAAGGGTGTCAAGGATGCCGACATCGCCGAGGTCTACACGCCCTTCGGCTTCGCGAATTACCAGACGATCGTCGCCGACATCAAGAAATTTGCCTCGGCGGGCCCGACTTGCGTCATCTCGACGATCAATGGCGACTCCAACGTGCCCTTCTACAAGGAGCTTGGCAACCAGGGCATCAAGGCGACGGACATCCCGGTGGTCGCGTTCTCAGTGGCCGAGCAGGAAATCGCGGGCATGGACGCCAAACCCCTGGTCGGTCAGCTCACTGCGTGGAATTACTTCGAGTCGCTGAAGAATCCCCGCAACGCGAAGTTCGTCAAGTCGTGGGAGCACTGGGTCAAGACGAAGGGACTGAAGGATTATCCCGTCACTGACGACCCGATGGAGGCCTCCTACATCGGCATTCACATGTGGAAGCAGGCGGTGGAGAAGGCCAAGTCCACAAAGGTCGATGAAGTGCGCAAGGCCCTGGTGGGGCAAAAGTTCGCCGCCCCCGACGGTTACACGGTGGAGTTGCTGCCCAACCAGTATCTGAGCAAGCCGGTCTTCATCGGGCAGCTCCGCGCTGACGGGCAGTTCGACGTGGTGTGGAAGTCCAAGGGCCTGGTTCCGGGCGCGTCCTGGAGCCCCTACGTCCCGAAGCCGAAAAACGCCTGAGTCCATAGCCAAGCGGGCCGCGTCGCTTCCGCCGCGGCCCGCGCTCCCACCTTTTGTCACCCGACACATGCGCTGCGCCCACCTGACCACGTTGCGGCCGCTCAGCGGCCTGCGCATTGCCTTTGGCATGGTGCTGGTCGCCTTGCTGGCGGTGCTCCCGGTGGCGCGGGCGCTCACCCCGCAGGAGGCGCTGGCGTTGTCGAGCGGCGATACCGACGCGCGCATCGCGGCATTGCACAAGGCAGCTGCGCATCCCGATGCTCAGCTTGCTGCATTTCTCGCCGATCTCCTGAACAATCGCGTGCAGGTCGACGGCACCATGGTGCAGGTGCAAAGGGGCGAGGCCTGGGTGGACTTGGCGAGCGGGAAAGTGGTGACGCCGAGCGACAACGCGCAGGGCGTGATCAACAACAACTATGTGCGCAAGGAGTTGCAGTCCGCGCGCGCGGCGCTCGACTTGTTCGCACCCGAGCGCGCGCAGCGGATCAAGGCGGTGCGGCAGTTGCAGGACGATCCCACATCGGTTGACCGCACCCTGGTCGAAGAGGCGCTGAAGACGGAGAAAGACCCCGAGATCCTGGAGCGCCTGCAATTGCTGCGAGCAGCCATTGTCCTGACCAGCAAGAATGCGGGTGAGCGCCTTGCCGCCGCTGAAGATTTGGCTGCAAGCAACTATCCGGCGGTGCGCACGTTGTTGCTGACGCGTCTGGGCACGAGCGGCGGCCAATTCATCGAGCCGGATCCGAAGGTGCGCGCGCAAATCCAAAAGAGCCTCGACTTGATTAACGAGCGCCTGGCCTGGGGAGGGCGCCTGGGCACGCTGTTCTCAGGAATCAGCCTGGGCAGCATCCTGCTGCTGGCGGCGCTTGGCTTGGCCGTGACCTATGGCCTCATGGGTGTGATCAATATGGCGCAGGGCGAGTTCATCATGCTCGGTGCCTATGCGACATATGTCATGCAAGGGCTGTTCGAGCGCTATGCGCCGGGGGCGCTTCACTATTCGCTGATCGCCGCAGTGCCGTTTTCGTTCATCGTTGCCGGTTCAATTGGCATGCTGGTCGAGCGCACGATCATTCGCCGTCTTTACGGTCGTCCGCTTGAAACGTTGCTCGCGACGTGGGGCATCAGCCTGGTGCTGATCCAGGCTGTGCGCAGCCTGTTCGGCCCCCAGAATGTGCAGGTCGACAACCCGCCGTGGATGTCAGGCGGGCTGCACGTGGTTGCCAACCTGATGTTGCCCTACAACCGCATGGTCATCATCGGCTTCACCGTGCTGGTGTTGCTGTCCATGTGGTTGTTGATCGCGCGGACCCGCCTGGGCCTGTTCGTGCGTGCCGTCACGCAAAACCGTGCAATGGCGTCCTGCGTGGGGGTGCGAACGGCGCGGGTTGACATGCTGGCGTTCGGGTTGGGCACCGGCATCGCCGGGCTCGCTGGTTGTGCGCTGACCCAGATCGGGAACGTTGGCCCGGAGATGGGGACGAACTACATCGTGGACTGTTTCATGGTCGTCGTGCTGGGCGGCGTGGGCCAACTCACCGGGACCGTGGCAGCGGCCGTCGGGCTGGGCGTCGTCAATACCCTGCTCGAAGGTGTGGCCGGTGCGGTGCTGGCGAAGATCGCGGTTCTCATCGCCATCATTCTTTTCATCCAGAAACGCCCGCAAGGCATGTTTGCCCTCAAGGGCCGCAGCGTGGAAAGCTGATATGCGAGGGAAAACTCCAGTTGCAGGGCGTGTGCGCGGATCCAGTGAAAGGTCGACACGATGAGCGCAGTGCCCACCCCTAACGCTGCGTTGGCGTCCGGCGTTGGCTCCGTGGCGCCGCGCGTGCAACTCCAGGCGCCCGCAAGCTTTCTTCCTGCGTGGGGTTGGGCGGTGCTCGCGCTCTTTGTGCTCTTGACGTGCGTGGCGACGCCGCTTCTTAGCCTGGCGGTGCCGCAGGGCAGCGCCATGCACCTGTCCCAGTACTGGGTGGGTTTAGCCGGAAAGATTCTCTGCTATGCCATGGTGGCGCTTGCCATGGACCTGGTGTGGGGCTATGCGGGCATTCTCTCGCTTGGTCACGGGCTTTTCTTCGCCCTGGGTGGCTATGCGATGGGGATGTATCTCAACCGGGCCATGAACGCAGCCAGCGGCAACTTGCCCGACTTCATGCAGTTCATGCAGTGGACGCATTTCCCCTGGTACTGGATGGGCACCGAGCATTTCGCCTATGCCCTTTTCCTCGCCCTTGCAGCGCCGGGTCTGCTCGCCTTCGTGTTCGGGTTCTTTGCCTTTCGTTCACGCATCAAAGGCGTGTACTTTTCCATCATCACCCAGGCGCTGACCTATGCCGCGATGCTGTTGTTCTTCCGCAATGAGACAGGCTTCGGGGGCAACAACGGGCTGACGGATTTCAAGGTGCTTCTCGGCTTTCCCATGGGGACTTCCGGGATGACCGTTTCGCTGTTTGTTGCCAGCAGCCTGACGCTCGCGGCAATGTTCCTGTTTGCGCGCTGGCTGGTGCGCAGCAAATTTGGCCGGGTGCTCACGGCAATCCGTGACGCGGAGAGCCGTGTGATGTTTTGCGGCTATAACCCGCAGTGGTTCAAGCTCGGCGTCTGGACCGTCTCCGCCATGATGTGCGGCATTGCGGGCGCACTGTACGCTCCCCAGGTCGGCATCATCAATCCGAGCGAGATGTCAACCGCAAACTCGATTGAAATTGCCATATGGACCGCCATCGGCGGCCGCGGCACGCTTATCGGCCCCATCATCGGCGCTGTGCTGGTGAATGCCGCAAAGAGCTGGCTGACCGTGGCGATTCCCGAGGCTTGGCTTTACCTGCTCGGCGCGATGTTCATCGTCGTCACGCTTTTTGCGCCCTATGGCATCGCCGGTGTTTGGAAGCAATGGAGGCGACGCCGTGGCTAATCTGGACTGGCGGGAGATCGTGTTCCAGGAGCCCGGTCCGGAGCTTGGCGGAGCCGCCCAACCCGGCTATGGCCATATGCGCACAGCGGGCCTGGACACGAGCCATGGTGTCGTGCTTTACCTTGAAGACATCAGCGTGAGCTTTGATGGATTCCGCGCATTGAACCGTCTTTCGCTCGCCATTGATACTGGTGAGCTGCGTTGCATCATCGGGCCCAATGGGGCAGGCAAGACGACGATGATGGATGTAATCACCGGGAAAACGCGTCCCGACTCCGGGGAAGCATGGTTCGGCCAGACCATCGATCTGCTCGCCCTGCGCGAGGCGCAAATCGTCGACGCCGGCATCGGCCGCAAGTTTCAGAAGCCCACCGTGTTCGAGGAACTCAGCGTGCAGGACAACCTGGAGCTTGCCCTCAAGGCCGACAAGCGTGCGCGCAAGGCCCTGGGCTTTCGCCTCAGTGCCGCGCAGCGCGAGCAAATCGAGAGCGTATTGCTGCAGATTCGTCTGGAGGATCAGGCAGCGCGTCGCGCTGGCGATTTGTCGCACGGCCAGAAGCAGTGGCTGGAAATCGGCATGTTGCTCATGCTCGACCCCAAGCTGCTGCTTCTGGATGAGCCGGTCGCGGGCATGACCGATGCCGAGACGGACCGCACCGCCGAGTTGTTCGCCTCGCTGGCCGGAAAGCACACCTTGGTGGTGGTCGAGCACGACATGGAGTTTGTGCGCAAGATCGCGCACAAAGTGACGGTTCTGCATGAGGGCAGCGTTCTGGCCGAAGGCAGCCTCGAGCAAGTGCAGGCCGACGAGCGTGTGGTCGAGGTTTACCTCGGTCGCTGATCTGGATACGGGACACGCCATGCTCCAAATCGAATCCGTCAACCAGTATTACGGTGGCAGCCACATCCTGCGCAACGTCAGCCTGGAGCTGGAAAAAGGGCAAGTGCTCACGCTTCTTGGCCGCAACGGGGTGGGCAAGACCACGCTGCTGAAGTCCCTCATGGGCCTCGTTGGCATTCGTAGTGGACGCATCATCATGGACGGCCAGCGCATTGACAATCTCCGGCCCGACGCGCGTGCGCGCCTGGGCATCGGCTACGTGCCGCAGGGTCGCGAGATCTTCCCACGCTTGACGGTGGAGGAAAACTTGCGCATGGGACTGGCGTCCAGACCAGCGGGAAGCGACATTCCGGACGAGCTGTTTGACTTGTTCCCGGTGCTCAGCCAGATGTTGCGGCGCCGTGGTGGAGACCTCTCCGGAGGGCAGCAGCAGCAACTTGCCATTGCGCGAGCGTTGGCCGCCGGCCCGAGGCTTTTGGTGCTGGATGAGCCGACTGAAGGCATCCAGCCGTCAATCATCAAGGATATCGAGCGGGTGATCCGTATGCTTGCTGCGCGCGGAGACATGGCCATCCTGCTCGTTGAGCAGTATTACGATTTCGCGCAGGCCCTTGCCGATCGCTATTGCGTCATGTCGCGAGGCGAGATCATTCGGGCAGGCGATGGCAAAGCGATGGACGCTGACGGCGTGCGGGAGTTGCTCGCGGTCTGAGCGGACCGCCCCGTTTCAGGTGCGCCACACGCGCGGTGTGCAGGGGCCAAGTTGCCAGGCCAACGATCTCCAAGCGGACCAGACTTCGGTCAGTGCGTGGTGGATCGGCTCAATGCGCGCGGCCAGGGCGCGCACGACAAGAACCTGCGGGTTGGGTTGCGTGGCGGCTGCGTGCATCAAGCCGACGCGGCCGATTCGGCCATCTAGGCATTCCTGCAGCACTTCACGCGCTGCGCTCAAAAGGCCTTGGGCTCGGTCGCTCGCAATGGCGCTGCCCGCTGCGAACCACAGGGTTCCCATGGCCGTATGTCCCGCCAGCCCCCCCGGCGCACGAAGCAAGACGTCGTCTTGTGCGTCGATCCGCCCGCGCTCGAGCCAGATGCCCGGTAATTCCAAATGCTGCACGACGTGCCCGCACCGGAACGCCTGGCCCGCTGCGGGAAGCCCAAGTGCCAGCATGTCCCATCCGATCATTTCGGCTCCTGTCTCCAGCGTGAACACTCCGCGGTTCTCCGCCAGGCAGCCGTCGAAGGCGAGAGCCTCCAGTGGAAGCCATTCAAGCCGCGCGCCGGAGCGCAGTTGCGCGAGGACCTGCTGCACCGCAGGCTTGCCCAAACTGCGGTAGAAGCGCGTGGCGCCGGGGGTTGTGATCAGAGCGTGGGCGCTTGCGCCGACATCCACGGTCATCTCGATGCGGTCGCCACCGACCAGCCCACCCGGCGGGTGCACCAGTACGTGGTGACAAATGCCTGGGCCTTCTGGGTGCAAGGCGGCCAAGACCCGCACAGCGCCGCAATGCTGTGCACGGTCGAGCGTCTTGTCGTTGACCGACGTGTATCGGAGATGGAGAACAGATCGCCAAGTTCCTGGCGAATGCATGACAGGCAATTCCCCCGCATCAGGGGTGCCGGAATGTGAGAGTGAGGGCATGCGAAAGCACTTGGCACGGTGGCATCGCGCCATCAACTGGCGGGACGCGCTTTTTTGGGGGAGGATGCGCATGAGTGGGGACGCATGGCAGCTTACTCCCGGGGCGACACGGACGACACTGGCCTGGGGCACCGCGGCGCAGCCTATCGTTCCCGGTGTGTCCCCATCACGACGTGGAGGACGGCGTGGCGCACGCAAGACTTCGCCGCGAAGGCAACTAAAGCCCGACCACATGCGCGCTCCCCGATTCCAGTGCTGTGCAAGTTGGGAACCTGGGTGCATCCCACGCCCCAGCCATGACCGCGGTATCCTGAGCCATGTCACTCCCGAGCAAGGACGAACCATGATTTTGGAACTCGCTGATATCCGCATCCAACCTGGCCGCCAGGCCGAATTCGACGCAGCCATCGTGCATGGCGTACAAAGCGTCATCGCCCACGCCCAAGGGTTTCGCGGCTACACGATCCATAGGGGCGTGGAAAGCCCTGAGCGGTATTTGCTGATGATTTCATGGGACACGCTGGAAGACCACACGGTTGTATTTCGTGGTTCGCCAGCCTTTGCGCAGTGGCGCGCCATCGTCGGTCCGTTTTTCGCAGAGCCGCCTCACGTGGAGCACTTCGCGCTGCTGCCTCAACCATAGACGCAGCGGGCACCGCACATGTTCGAGAACTTCCGCTCATTTCATATTCCCGCAGGTGATGTGCAAATCGCCGGTTGTATCGGCGGAAGCGGCCCGCCGCTTTTGCTGTTGCATGGCCATCCGCAGACCCATGTGATCTGGCACAAGATTGCCGGGCGGCTGGCCGAGGACTACACGGTGGTCGCCACGGACCTGCGTGGTTACGGGGCATCATCGAAGCCACACGGTCAGTCCGACCACAGCACTTACAGCAAGCGCGCCATGGCGGCGGATCAGGTGGCCGTGATGCGCAGTCTGGGCTTCGATTCATTCTTCGTCTGCGCGCATGATCGCGGTGCGCGCGTGACACACCGCCTGTGCATGGACTCACCGAATGCCGTGCGCAAGGCTATCCTGCTCGACATCGCACCCACGTTGGCGATGTACGAACAAACCAACCGTGCCTTTGCCACGGCCTACTTTCATTGGTTCTTCCTGATCCAGCCCAGCCCGTTTCCCGAGACGATGATCGGTGCAGACCCGGATGCCTATATTGACGCCGTGATGGGGCAGCGTTTTGCCGGGATGACGCCTTTCACGCCGGAGGCTCAAGCAGCGTATCGGTCGGCCCTGCGCAGCGAAGGCGCGGTGCATGCGATGTGTGAGGACTACCGCGCTTCAGCATCGATCGATCTGGTACATGATCGCCTGGACCGTGACCAGGGGCGGCGTGTGCGCTGTCCATTGCATGTGCTGTGGGGCAGCAAGGGGATCGTCGGGCGGCTTTTTGATCCCTTGCACGAGTGGGGCCTCGTCGCCGAGCAGGTGAGCGGCCACGCTGTGGATTGCGGCCACTACATTCCTGAAGAGGCTTCGGACGTCCTCGTGCAGGAGATCACCGCAACGTTGCTCTGAGCGGTTCTCAACGCAGGCCGGGGACGCGGTGTTGATCTGGTGCCAGCCTGCGCTTTCGCCGCGCGTGTTGCGGCATTGCGCGACAAGCCATGTCCTTGTGGACCGGGAAGGATCGCGCGGATGCCGCAGGTCTCCCTGAGGGGCAGATGCCGGCACGAATGCGAGGACGCGCGCACCGCGCAAGTCGACGCCGGGGCCGCTCATCGTGGTATCCAAGCCGCTGGGCGTTTGGCGAGAAACGCTGCGAACCCCTCGCGTGCCTCATCACCGCCGCGCACGCGGGTGATGGTTTGTGCAGTCAACTCACGCACTTCGGCCGTGATCGGGCCGACTTCAAGCCCGGAAAAGAGCTGCTTGATCTCGCGCTGCGCGTTGGGAGCTCCGGCCAACAGTTCCGCAGCCACGGCGTCAATGGCCTCGTCGAGCCTGGCAGGCGACACGACGTCGTGCACGAGTCCGATGTGCAATGCTTCTGCCGCGTCGATGCGCATGGTGGTCAGCGCCAGGCGTCTTGCCTGGCGGCGGCCTACCGCGTTGGTGACGTAGGGTCCTATCACAGCAGGAAGGATGCCGAACTTTGCCTCGCTGACGGCAAAGGTTGCATTGTCCGCAGCAATTGCAATGTCACACGCGCAAATCAGACCGACTCCCCCGCCAAGGGCCGCACCTTGCACTCGTGCCACTGTGGGTTTGGGGCAGGAGTCGAGACGCCAGAGCATCGCGGCGAAGCGCCGTGCGTCTTCCAGGTTCCATTCGGGCGAGGCCTGACTGGCACGTTGCATCCACTGCAGATCGGCCCCCGCGCTGAAGTGCTTGCCATCCCCAGCCAGCACGATGACGCGCGTGGCGGGATCCTCGGCAAGCTCCGAAAAGACGCGATCGAGTTCGCCGATCATGACTTCGTCAAACGCATTGAAGACGGCCGGGCGCGACATGCTGACTTGGGTCACGCCAGCCGCGCGTCGGGTCACGAGCAAGGTCCGCAGGGATTCCATCAGTAGGTCTCCAGATGAAGCCGGCCTTCGCGTTTGAGCGCCGCGGCAAGTGGCTCCCAAGCCATGCCGGCTTCGGAGACAACATCCTGGAGCGCCAGCATGACGCCTTCTTCCATGGCCTTGAGACCGCAAACGTAGATGCAGGTGTTGGGATCGGCGAGTAGCTCCGCGACGTCGGCGCCGCGCTCGCGGATCGCATGCTGCACGTAGCGCTTGGGCTGTCCCGCAGTGCGCGAGAAGGCGAGGTTGATGTCGATGAAATCCTTTGGCAGGTTTTGCAGGGGGCCAAAGTACGGCAGCTCTTCCTTCGTGCGCGCGCCGAAGAACAGCATGAGCCGTCCACCGTCAAATTTTCCGGACTGCCGAAGCCGGCGGCGCCACTCGGTCATCGCGCGCATGGGGGCACTGCCGGTGCCTGTGCAGATCATCACGATGTTGGAGCGCGGATGATTGGGCATCAGAAAGCTTGCGCCAAAGGGCCCGATCACCTGCACCTTGTCGCCGATGCGCAGATCGCACATGTAGTTCGATGCCACGCCCCGCACGGGCTTGCCCTGATGATCTTCGAGCACCCGTTTGATCGTCAGCGACAGGTTGTTGTAGCCAGGCCGCTCACCGTTTCGAGGGCTTGCTACAGAGTACTGGCGGGCATGGTGCGGTCGCCCCTGGGCATCCGCGCCAGGCGGGATGATGCCGATGGACTGCCCCTCCAGGACAGGGAAGGGCATGGAGCCGAAATCCAGCACGATGTGGTGCGTGTCATAGTCCGTGCCAACCTCCGTCACGCGCACATTGCCCACGACGGTGCCGGTGATCGAGTGTTCCGGCGCCTTCGGACCGTAAAGATTCGTGAAGGCGTGGGCGGCGGACCAGGGCGGGACCGTTGCGCCGAAGCTCCCCCCCCTGAGCGTGGCCTGCTCGCCCTCGGGCGCAGTTGGGACATCCGCCTCGAGCGGCTGTGGGGTCTGCGCCGCGCCGGCATCAGCGAGTTGCTCGGCACTGAGTTCTGCTGGTAGCGTGTCCCATGCCAGCTGTTCCGTGAGGCTGTAGGTGGCGTGGCGCGGCAGCGTGCGCCAGTTATCGATGGAGCCCGTGGGGCATGGCGAGATGCAATCCATGCACAAATTGCACTTGCCGGCGTCGACCACATAATTGCGCGAGTCGTGGGTAATGGCCCCGACCGGGCAAGTGGCTTCGCAGGTGTTGCAACGGATGCAGATCTCGGGGTCGATCAGATGCTGACGAATGAGGGTGGTGGCAGCCATGTCCATGGCGGTCTCCAGAAGGCGGTGCGCGTCCGCGGTGGCGGGTCTGCCGGGGGCGGCGCGCACATCGCATGCGATCAATTGAAGCGAACGTACTCGAAGTCTGCAGGCTGGCGATTGATGCCCATCACGGGCGGCGCGATCCAGTTGGCAAACCGACCGGGCTCGACAACGCGACCCATCAACGACGCAACGAACGCCCGATCGGACTGGCTGGGAAGCCAGTCATTGATTTTCGCATTCCACTCGGCCTCACTCACGACACGCCCGTCCGGTGCCACCTTGACATCAGCCAGTGTGCCAATGCTGCGGTGGAATGCCTTGTGGGGCACTTTGAGACGGAAGGCAATGCCGGCCTTCTCGATGACTTTGTTCCAGCGTTCGACCCCGCCAACGCTGTCCTTGATGTAGTCGTCGCGCAAGACCTCGTTGAGGGCGTTGAGCATCGGCACCTCCTGCTCGACAAGGGCGTCGCCGCGCACTTGCAGAACCTTGTAGCTATCGTGCTTGAGCATGTGGTCGTCGGCGCGCTTGCCTTCCTCGTAGCGTCCCTTCAGGCCTGTGGAGTAGAAGGTGGCGGCGTTGCTCGACTGATCGGCTCCAAATAGATCGATCGTGACGCTGAAATGAAAATTCAGGTAGCGCTGAATGGTCGGCAAATCGATGACGCCAGCCGCACGCAGCTTGGCGGGATCGTCAGTCCGGAGCTCGTTCATGACCTGACAAGTCCGCTGGATCACGCGCGACACGCCCGATTCGCCAACAAACATGTGATGCGCCTCTTCGGTGAGCATGAATTTGGTCGTGCGCGCCAACGGGTCGAAGCTGGATTCAGCCAGCGCACACAGCTGGAATTTGCCGTCGCGGTCTGTGAAATAGGTGAACATGAAAAACGACAGCCAATCGGGCGTTTCCTCGTTGAACGCCTGAAGGATGCGCGGGTTGTCCTGCTGGCCGCTGCGGCGTTCGAGCAAAGCGGCGCCCTCTTCACGACCATCGCGTCCGAAGTACTTGTGCAGGAGGTAGACCATGGCCCATAGGTGGCGTCCTTCTTCGACGTTGACCTGGAAGAGGTTGCGAAGGTCGTACAGGCTGGGAGCAGTGAGGCCGAGATGGCGCTGCTGCTCGACCGAGGCCGGCTCGGTGTCGCCTTGGGTGACGATGATGCGTCGAAGGTTGGCGCGATATTCCCCGGGGACGTCTTGCCAAACGTTCTCGCCCATGTGGTCGCCAAAGTGGATCTTGCGTGCCGGGTCGGCCGGGTTGAGAAAAATTCCCCAGCGGTACTCGGGCATCTTGACGTGGCCGAATTGCGCCCAGCCCTGGGGGTCGACGCTGACGGCCGTGCGCAGGTACACGTCGAAGCCCTGGGACCCGTCCGGGCCCATGTCACTCCACCAGTTGAGGTAGTTGGGCTGCCACTGCTCCAGCGCGCGCTGGAGCGTGCGGTCCTCGCTGAGGCGCACATTGTTGGGAATCTTTTCGCTGTAGTCGATGTTGGCCATCTTGGTCTCCGATCCTGAAGTAAATCCGGTGAACACAACGCATGGGCAGCGCGCCATCCGGCATCGCGCTGCAGGGTGAAGATCAGACGCGGTTCCAATCAAAGGCTGCTTTGTCGCCCTTGCCGTAGACCTTCAAAGCGCCTTTGTCGCCGACCGCGTTGGGCCGCTGGAAAATCCAGTTTTGCCAGGCCGTCAAGCGGCCGAACACGCGCGTGAACATGTTTTCAGGACCGTTGAAGCGCAGGTTGGCTTCCATCCCGGTCAGCGCATCAGGCGACATGGCCACGCGCTCTTCAATGGCGATACGGATCTCGTCTGCCCAGTCGATGTCGTCGGGGTTGCTGGTCACAAGGCCCAAGGCGAATGCAGCGTCCGCATCGAGCGCCTGGGTTGCCTTGTCGCGCACGGCATTGAGTGGTGCATCTTCGCCGTAGAAGCGGCGCTCCAGCCGACTCTGGCCAGTGACCATCGGCAAAAGGCCGAAGTTGACTTCGTCAACAACGATTTTCGGGGCGCGCGCCGGATCGTCGGGCAGCGCCAGCTGATAGATGCGGTCGCAGGCCAACGCAAGCTCCAGCAGGGTGCCAGCAAAGCACGAGCCGGGCTCCACCAGCGCAAACAAGCTGCGCGACGAGACATCAAGCCGACTCAGGGTGCGCCGAAGAAGACCGATGGTCTCACGCACGAGCCAATGGTCCCGGTTGGCCATCAGCGTGGCGTCAAGCAATCGCACGGCATCTGCGTCGCCTTCGGTCTTGATCAGCCAGGTGCCGATGTCCAGTTCGTTGGTGCGCATCGACAAAATGGCGTCGTCGAGTTCGCGCGCCATCTGCAGCGGGTACCACGCTGCACCAAGGGCTTCGATCGCTGCCTGGTCCGCAGGCTGGTTGCCGTGCGGGCCCTTGATGGTGAAGGTTGCCGTGCGCTTGGCGCGGTCGATCACGATCGCGACGTTTGAATAATGCAAGACGTCGCCCTCCACGCGACGTTCAATCGGTGTCAGGACCACACCCTTGCCGCTTGCGGGGCGGTCGCTGGTGGCTGCGAGTTCGATCGCGCGCTGTCGCACGGTGTGCGCGAAGACTGCCGGCTTCGCGATCGCGTCAACGAGGCGCCAGTCCTTCGCCTTTTGACCGCGCACGCCTTCGGCGGTGGTGCAGAAGATATCGGCGAGATCGTGTCGCACGTGGCGCTTGTCCGTGATGCGTGTGAGCCCTCCGGTCCCGGGCAGGACGCCCAGAAGGGGCACCTCGGGAAGGCTGACGGCGCTGGAGCGGTCATCGATCAGGATGATCTCGTCGCAAGCCAGGGCAAGCTCGTAGCCCCCACCGGCGCAAGCACCGTTGATTGCGGCGAGAAATTTCAGCCCGCTGTGCCGGGAGGCGTCTTCCATGCCGTTGCGCGTCTCGTTCGTGAACTTGCAAAAGTTGACCTTCCACGAGTGGCTTGAGAGGCCCAGCATGAAAATATTCGCCCCCGAGCAGAAAACCTTGTCCTTGAGGCTGGTCAGCACGACGGTGCGGACCTCAGGGTGCTCGAATCGGATGCGATTGAGGGCGTCGTTGAGTTCAATGTCGACGCCAAGGTCATAGCTGTTGAGCTTGAGCTTGTAGCCGGGGCGCAAGCCGGCGTTTTCGTCGAAATCCGCCGCCAGCGTCGCAATCGGGCCCTCAAAGCTGAGCTTCCAGTGTTTGTAGCGGGAGGGGTCGGTCCGGTAATCGACCTGAGACGACTGAGTCACTTGGGTGCTCCTTGAACGTGTGGCAACAAAATGCATATCCAATGGAAAGGAAGAATAATGCAGTTTTTTGCCAGGAGCAAGCACTTTATTGCATTTTCATCTCGGGTTTACCCTTGCCTTTCAATCGCATCGCGAACGATTTGACACAGCGTGAGAAACGTGGGGTGGAGCGGCTGAGCGCTGGTGTCGATACTAAACTCGGCTTTAGAGTAAAACGCTGCGCGTCCGGCAAGAATGCTCTTGAGGTCGTGCATGGCCTCTTCGCTCGACGCCATCGGGCGCAGGTCGCCCTGCGCAACGACGCGCTTCATGTGGTCCTCGGGGCTGGCTTTGAGCCAGACCGTGGTGCAGTGCGCGAGCAGTAGATTGAACGTCGATGCATCGGAAACCAGGCCACCGGGGGTGGCAATGACGGCTTCCGAGTAGAGCTGAATGGATTCTTCGATGGCCCTGCGCTCGTAGCGGCGGTAGGCATTCATCCCGTAGAGCGACTGGATCTCCGCGACGCTACAGCCCGCGAACTTCTCGATTTCTCGGCTGAGTTCGATGAACGGAAAGCCAAGATCTTCCGCGAGCATCTTGCCAAGGGTCGACTTGCCAGCCCCACGAAGGCCGATGAGCGCGATGCGCGAGCTGTGGCGGGCATTTTCGCCGCCAGTGCCAAGCATCTCGCCGATTGATACGCGCACGCGCCGCAGCGTCGCTTCATCGCGGTGTTCGAGCAGTTCGCGGATCAGCAGCCATTCGGGGGATGAGGTCGTGATGTCTCCCAGAATCTCGGCAAGCGAGCATTGCAGGGCCTGCGACACCTGCAACAACACGAGAATGGACGCATTGCCGATGCCCCCTTCCAGATTCGCGAGGTGGCGCTCAGACACATCGGACGCCAACGCGACTGCCCTGCGCGTGAGGCCCCGCCGCGCACGCAAGGCGCGCACACGCTCGCCCAGCGCGGCCAGGAAGGGGTTGCGCTCCGCATCCGCCTGGGCTGGCTCGCGCATTGAGGCACGGCCGGACTGTGCGGGAGCCATCAAGGCATCCCCATGGTTCATATGCAATATAGTGCTTGACATGGCCGGTTGAGAAAACTAAAGTCGCAATACGCAAAATACTGCATATTTGAGGCGGCGGCAAGCGCGACATTGGACAAGGAGCCGGGAAAACATGACATCTGCTGACCTACATCAACACATCGCACAAATTGCGGCGCAGATCCAAGATTTGCCGCTCGACGGCGAGCTTGAAGCGTGGCTGAACCACGAGCACGGCCCGGGAAGTCCCGCGTTTGAGCAGATCAATCGGGCCTGTCAATCCGGTGTCGAGGCGGGTTGGCTGTGTCAGCGCGAGTCCGGGGGCATCCGGTATGGACGCATTTTCAAACCCTCGATCGAGTTGCGCGGTTTTTCGGTCGACGTGGTGGACATGCGAGACGTTGCAGGTCCGCATCACGCGCATCCCACTGGCGAGATTGATCTCATCATGCCGCTTGACGCAGGCGCTGAATTCGACGGTCGGCAAGCCGGATGGCTTGTCTACCCGCCCGGCTCGGCGCACAGGCCCACTGTCAGCAAGGGACGTGCCCTCGTGCTCTACCTGTTGCCCGAAGGGCGCATCGAGTTCACGCCCTGAAGGCATGAAGCCATGCGCGGCTTTCGCATTGGCGGCGGGGCTGGCCGTCTTGTGTCGAATGTGCACATCGGGGCGCGCCATGGTGCGCGGGCACGCGTGAAGGCGCGGGCTGAATACTGACCGAGCCGTGAGTGTTGAAGCGGCAATCACGCCATAAAAGGAGACTACCTTGAGCGCCGAACAGAACGCACCGCCCTTGCCTTCGCGGTTCAACTTCGCCCAGCACCTGTTGGAATGCAACGCCGGGCGCGCCGAGAAACTCGCCTACATCGATGATTTTGGCGTACTGAGTTATGGCGAGCTTGCCTTGCGCGTGCGCCAGATGGCCGCAGGACTGCGCAGTCTTGGTTTGAAGCGGGA
>JAGWOZ010000222.1 GCA_028870715.1 Betaproteobacteria bacterium
GCCGACAAGGTGCTTTTGCGCGGTCCCCTGCCTGGCCAGGTCGTCACGGTCGCCGAGGCGAAGCATGGGCTCAAGGCGATCGCCGAGAAGTACTCTGCCGGCGCAGCGATGCGTTACGCCTCTGACATCGGCAAGGCGCGCGATGCTGCTCAGGTGCTGCCCCGCCCTGTCGTCGTCGAAGATGCGCTTGTGTCGGCGTCATCGAGCGCGGCGTGGGATATCGTTCGCAGCGTCTCGCTTGCTCGCAAGTGGGTGACTCAGAAAGACCCCGCCGTCTGCCAGACGTGCGCCGGTCGCGATGAGAAGTTTGACGATGGCTGGGAGCTGCCCGCCCACCCGCGCTGCCGCTGTTACTGGAGGCCGCACGCATCGCCGGATCGGCACGTCTCGCCGGCGTTCTGGCGTGATGCGCGGCGCTGGCACATCATCACGAACCCGATGCGCTGACTCCTGCAATTTACTCCCCTGAATTTGCAGGACCGCAGCCCGTTACAGCGGAGCCTAGTCGCCAAACAAAGGCGACAAACCCAAGCTAAATGCACGGGATTGCAGGAATTCCATTGCAGACGGGCGTGACATTCTGCACCACTGCAATTGTGTTCCTCACCACCGCATTGCGCGGCGTGACGCACACATGGGGTCGACTGCATGAGCGTTGCTGCCACGGCTGCACCAGTAGCGAGCGCGGCGCCTGCCGCTGACACCGGCATCAGTGACGCAAAAGCAGCGCCAGTCGATGGTGCAGCGGCAAGCACCGACGATCCCGAAGTCGACTTCGATGGGCTGAAGCTCAAACGCTCAGAAGCCGCCAAACAGCTCAAGCGCATCAAAGAACTCGAACGCGGCGCACACGAGAAGTTCCAGCGCGCCGCCGAGATCGAGAAGCAAAAGACGTCGATCGAGCAGCAGCACAACCAGCTCGTGGCGATGCTCAAGGACAAGCAACAGCGCCGAGCGATCATGGCAGAGCTGGGTGTCGACACTCGCGCCGAGGCCGAAGAGGTCTTGAGCGAGTGGCTTGCTGACCAACAGATGAGCCCAGAGGCGCGCCGCCTTCGCGAAGTCGAAGCGGAAAACGCGCGCTACAAGCAAGAGCGCGAGGCCCACGAGGCAGAGCAGCGCAAGATCGCTGCTCGCGAGTCGGTAGAGCGCTTCCAAACCCAGTTTCACACTGTCTTTAGCGAGACGGTCAAAGCCGCGGGTCTACCTCAAAGCCAAGAAGTGCTGGCCGAGATGAGCCGTCGTGTCGAAGCCTACCTTGCTGCGGGGCAGACGGACAAACCGCTTTCGGAAATCGCAGACGAGATCAAGCAGGGGCGGCGCGGAATCCGCGACGAAGACCTTCTATCCCTCACGGACGAAGAGATCGACAACCTGCCCTCTGACGCTCTCGAACGCATCCGCAAGCGCCTCGTAGCGAAGGCCAAGGCCACGCGGCCAGCGGTCAAACCACAAACCACACAAAGCACGATCGCGGGTCGCACTCCGAACGCAGCCAAGCCGCTGCTCTATTCGGACTTCGATCGGCGCATCGCCGCAAGGATCCAACAGCGATGAGCAAGACTCCGTTCGGAAAGAATCCGGACCTTGAAAATTACGACCTGCGCGAGCGGGTTGTTACCGCCCGCATTACCTGGACAGCCAACGCCACGCCAGCCAGCCAGACCATCAAATCCGACAATCCGGGTGTCATTCCGTACATCGCAAACGCCGCCGATCCGTCGAGCACCTCGGCCGATACCGGCGCAGGGTTTGGGTCGCTCAACAACACCACCGCGCCGAGCACGTGCGGCCTTTTGGTGATGTGCGGTGACGCAAGTCAATACCGCTACGTCATCCTTAACCACGTCACTTCGGCGAGCATGACGGCGATGACTGACGCGGCCAAAGGTGCGTCAAGCACTGGTGTCACCGCTTCCTACAATATCGCGGCCGTTCTGAGCTGCACCGGTTTAGATGCTGACGCCAACAGCAACGTCCACGTCTTCGACATCGAAATCCATTACATCGCGAGGGCCAGCTAATCATGGCGCAGACAGCAAACGACGTCGCAACAACGCTCAACGGCAACTACAAAACCACCTACGCGAACGACCTCGAAGAGGCCATTCCGGACGGCGTCAAGGTCACGCCGACCATGGAGCTTTTGAAGGGCGAGCAACAGCAGGGCGGCACCTACGCGCAGCCCGTGCTGCTCGGACTGGAGCACGGCTTCACCTATGCGGCCGGTGACTCGGTCGCCAACCTCAACGCGGCGGTGGCCGGCAAGCTGGAGACCGCGACGGTCACCGGCTACCAGATCGTTGGCCGCGCTGAGTTCGGCTGGACGGTTGCCGCGCGCGCTGTTGGTCCGAACAAGTTCCGCCCCGCGGTCGGTATCGTTCTCGAATCGCTGATGATGTCCGGCAAGAAGCGCGGCGAGATCGCGCTGATGTACGGGCAATCCGGCCTTGGCACCGTGGCCAGCGTCTCTGGCTCGATTCTGACCATGACCGCCTCGGACTTCTCTGAGGGTCATTGGGTCGGCATGGTTGGCTGCCCGATCGACGTCTACACGTCGACCGCGCTGACGCAGCAATGCAAGATCACCAAGGTCGATATCAGCACGCCGACCTCGCCGAAGCTCACGGTCGACAACGTGGGGACCATCGCCGCGGCGGACGTGGTCTACTTCCGCACTGCGTACGGCAACGAATGCCAGGGCGCCTATTCGATCCTGAGCACCACGACTGGCAACATCTTCGGCATTTCGACCACCACCTACAGCGACTTGTGGACTGGCACCACGTACAGCGCCGGCTCTGCGGCGCTGACCTATGCCAAGGTAGTCAAGGCGTGCGCGCAGGCTCTGCCACGCGGCGGTGAGGGCAAGTTCAAGTTCTTCGTCCATCCGAACAGTTGGCAAGACCTGGTGAACGAGCCCGAGGTGGCGCGCGTCTCGTCCGATTCCTATTGGACTCCGAAGCGCATCGAGCGTGGCTCCAACGACATCAAGTTTCACTCGGTAGCGGGTGAAATCGAGCTCGTACCGTCGACCTACGTCAAGCGTTCGCACGCGTTCGGATTCCTGCAAGACGGATCGTGGAAGCGCATCGGCTCCACCGACTGGACCATGCGGATCCCCGGCGTCAACGGCGGCGAGCCCTTCTACCCGCTTGAGAACGCGGGTGGCCTCGGTGTGCGCGTCTACGCCGACTGGGCGCCGTTCTGCCGCAAGATCGCTGGCTCCGTGCTGATCACTGGCATCACGCCGAGCACCTAAGCGGCGTAACCGGGTCCCTGGCGCGGTGGTCGGAAACGACCCCTCGACGACTGCCGCGCCAGGGCTCTTTTTCTTCGAGGGGGCTTCTTCATGGGCTTCGGCACTTCTCCGCAAGAAATTCAAAACTTCCAGACGGGGCGCCTCGCGTTCGGCAGCGTCACGCCAACGACGGCCGCCACGGCTGCCACGCTTCTCACGATCACCGGCGACAAGTCTCTTTTGGTGATTCTGAATAGCCTCGATACCGATTGCTCGCTGACCTATAACGGGTCCGGCACCGCGGTTGAATTCATTCGTCTAGAGGCCGGCGAGTCGACGGTGCTGGATCTCAACCAGGCCGGCAAGTTCATGCGCAGCGCGAAGGTGATTGGCGCATACAACAACGGTTCTGCTCCGACTGCGGGCAGTATCCGGGTGACGGCAATCTGATGCGTCGCCTACTCGTTGTTTTGCTGGTGCTCGTGGCGTCCACGGCGAGCGCTTCGCAAATCTCCAGGCCGTCGAATCGGCTCGGCGGGTCGCTGACGTTTACTGGCGCGACAGGCGTCAATCGGATCCTGTTTCCAGATAACCTCGCGTCCGCATTTTGGATTGGCGAGGGAACGACCAAGTATCTGGAATTTCGCAGCACAGACGCTGGTGAGTGGATCTACACGAACAAAAAGTTCGACGTCACAAGCAGCGCGGATGTGCTGTTCTGGGACACAATTCACCTCACGGCGGCCAGCACAAATATTTACATCACCGACAACGGGACAACGCAGTTTCGCGAGGCGGGGAACTGCTACATCCAGATGGTCAGCACAAACAACGTCGAAACGGTGGTATTCTGCAAGCCACTGACGTTCGACGTGCTGACCTCGATTAGCGCAACCGGCACGACACAGGGTGCGGCCACCGCGCTGACCCACGACATAAACGTAGTCACCACCGCAACCACCGCCAGCGCCGATTCCGTGAAGCTCAGAGCGGCGGCTGCTGGCTTACACATGCGTGTAAAGAACAGAAGCGGCGCAGCCACGATCCAGTTGTTCCCTGAATCCGGACTAAGTACACAAATCTGCATCACCACGGGATGCGTTGCCGCTAATGCGTCGGTTACGATCGCGAACAACCTCGAGCTGGATTGCATTGCCGAGTCCACCACGATCGTGAACTGCCGGTGAGCCTGACCTATCGGCCCAACGACGACGCACTGCTGGCGTCCGTTTACGGTGTCGATCCGGCGCTTCTCGGGGCAGTCATGGGCCCGTCGCAGACGTCAGCCGTGCGCCTAGCAAACACACTAGCGCTGCGCAAGGCCGTCACGTGGGCCGCGGCCAATGGACACCATGTGCTGATCAACGGGATTCTCGAATGCGAGATCCCGACGAGCGGCACCAATCTTGTGTCCTACGGATCCTACTCGGTCGGCGTGACGCTGCCGAGCGGCACGACGATTAGGGGCGCAGATGCGCTGTCGAGCCGCATCGCGTGGTTTCCGGACAACACCGATTTGACGATCTTCTTCTTGATCGACGCCCGCGCCGCACAGCGCAAGGTCCAATTCATCGATTTTGAGATGCGCGCGCCGCCAACCGTCGTCGCTTCGACGCTGCGCACCTACTCGGTCTATCATATCGGCGCCACGTCATCGAGCTACACCGACTTGGTGCGCAACAGAGGAATGCTCTACACCGGAGGTGCCTACTCGCTGTTCAACAGCAGCTTTGGCAACGGCACGATCGAGCACCTGGACACCATCTTTTCGGGTGGCTTCCTCGGGACCGAGTGTTACGGCTCAGACCTGGCGAAGTTCTTCCACGCCAGAAACACGAAGTTCACCAACTCGGCAGACCACGCGGTCTACATCCATCCCTCGATTTCGTTCAACGTCGAAGGATGCGAGTTCAACACTGTTGGCTATTACGCCTGGCACAACTACGGCGTTTCGCCGACGCTGGCGCCGCAGTACCAGATCTTTCGGGGCAACCACGTCGCGAGCACGTGCACCCGCGGAATCATCACTGGCAAGCTTGGCGAGGTGCTCGTCGAGCATAACGTTTTCGAGAACGGCGAAATCAGTATGTATGGCGATGCCAGGATTATCGGCAATCGCTTCAGCGGGGCAGGTAGCGCCATCAACATCGCGGGCGGGCATAGCAACCATCAACGC
>JAGWOZ010000223.1 GCA_028870715.1 Betaproteobacteria bacterium
CGCGCAAACGGTGCTGTCCACATTCATGATTTGCCAGCCCTGAGCGCGAATGGCTTTCACGGTCTCGCGCACCAAATCGCCCGAGTTGGCACCTTTCCAACGCCCGTCGGTGTCGGGGAAGTACGTGCCGATGTCGCCCATCCCGGCTGCTCCAAGCAGGGCGTCGATGATGGCGTGCAGGAGCGCATCGGCATCCGAATGGCCCAGAAGGCCACTGTGGTGCACAACCTCCACACCTCCCAATATCAGACGCCTGCCAGGCACCAGCGCATGGATGTCTTCGCCCTGCCCCACCCGCCACTCCATGCGCAATTCATCCATGCTTGCACTCCGTTGGTGCCGGTGCGCTGCGAGCCAGCAGTATCGCCTCGGCCAGCAACAGGTCCTCGGCATAGGTGACCTTGAAGTTGCTGCTGCTGCCGGCAACCAGCAGCGGGCTCAGGCCCATCTGCTCCACAGCCGAGGCCTCATCCGTAATCTGTGCCAGATCGCTTCGCTCCAGCGCCTGGAGCAACGTACCAATACGACACATCTGCGGCGTCTGTGCCAGCCACAGCCCCTCGCGCGGCACCGTCGTCGCAACGTGCGGCGCGCGCCCAATGGAACCGAGCTCTGCCCGCTTCAGCGTATCAGCCAGCGGCACCGCCAGAAGCCCGCCCACGGTGTCATGCTCACACGCATCCATCAGCCTTTCAATGGTGTCACGCGTGACACAGCAGCGCGCAGCATCGTGCACCAGCACCCACTCCCTCGCATCCACCCCGCGAGCCCGCAGCCACTGGAGCCCCTGTATCACGGTTTGCGCGCGCGTGACACCGCCGGCCTCTGCAACGTGCAAGCGAGGGTGCGCTGGCAACACCGCATGGGCCAGCACATCGCCTGGCTGCACGACCACGGTGATATCCGTCACCCTGGGGCACGCCAGGAACGCACTCACCGTATGCGCCACGATGGGCGCACCGGCCACCCGGCGGTACTGCTTGGGCGCGTCACCAGGAAGCCGCGAACCGGCACCTGCGCTTGGAATGAGGACATGCATGGACATCGGATCACTTTCCCACGGCAACAAGCCGCACCTGCGAAAATTCTAGGCATGTCCCAAGATTCCATTGCGCAAACCCACTTTCTTGCACCAGGCCTGCCCGCGCTAAAGCCCGGAAACCGACTGTGGCTGCCCCGCCCGCCAGGAAGCAGCGACGCACTCCTGTTGGCCGAATTGGCTCAGGCCAACGCGCCATCGTCAAGCGGTCGCGGGCCTTGGGTTGTCATTACGGCCGATCCTGCCGACGCCCAACGCCTGTTAGCGGAAATTGGCTGGTTCGCCCCGAATTTGCGCGCTGGCGTGCTTCCGGACTGGGAAACACTTCCCTACGATGCATTCTCGCCGCATCAGGACCTGGTTTCGGAACGGTTGGCCACGCTTTGGACACTGCATCAGCAAGCCCTGGACCTTGTTCTGGTGCCGGCCGCGACGGCCTTGCAGCGCTTGCCGCCAGCGTCTTTTTTGGCCTCGCACACGTTTCATTTCCAAAAGGGCCAACGACTGGACGAAGCCGCGCTTCGCGCCCAACTGGTGCTGGCGGGCTATGCGCACGTCACGCAAGTGGTGGCGCCAGGCGAATATGCGGTGCGTGGCGGCCTTCTCGATCTGCACCCGATGGGCAGCGCCCTACCCCTGCGTGTGGACCTGTTCGGCGACACCGTGGAATCCATCCACACGTTCGACCCGGATAGCCAGCGAAGCCTTTACACGGTCGACGCGGTGCGCATGCTGCCGGGCCGCGAATTCCCGTTGGACGACGCAGCCCGCCAGCGCTTCCGCGCGCAATGGCGCGAGCGCATCGAGGGCGACCCCAGCCGCAGCCCCCTATACAAGGACATGGGCAGCGGCGTGGCCGGCCCCGGAATCGAGTATTACCTGCCGCTGTTCTTCGAACACACTGAAACCCTGCTCGACTATGCAGGGCCACATGGGGGCGTGGTACTCGTGGGCGACGTGGCCGGGGCGATGCGTCAGTTCTGGGCCGACACGAGCGAGCGCTGGCGGCTGCTACGGCATGACCCAGAGCGGCCCGCTCTTGCGCCTGCACAGCTGTACATGAGCGAAGAGGAGTTTTTTCTGAGCATCAAGCAGCTGGTCCAACTGGGTCTGCGACAGGCACCGATTGCCGCGCAAACAGTTGGAGGAGCGACAAAGGTCGCACTAGAGGCTCCTGCGCTCGTGGAGATCAAGGCCGAGCCGACGAACGAGCCGACTGCGCCTGCGCCCGCTGATCCACAACACGCGCTGGCGACGCAAGCCCTGCCCGACCTTTCGGTCGAGCGGCGAAGTGATAAACCTTTAAGGCGGCTGCAGAGCTGGCTTGACGCCAGCGGCCGTGATGCGCGTGCGCCGCTGCGCGTGCTGCTGTGCGCTGAATCGGCTGGACGCCGCGAGACCCTGCTTGATCTGTTGCGGGCATCGCAATTGACCCCGCAAATCGTCGATGATTGGGCGTCGTTTACCTCTGCCGACACCGCATTTGGCCTGGCCGTCGCCCCGCTGGCCACGGGTTTCGCGCTTCCCGCGGCTGGCATAGGCCTGCTCACCGAGACCGAGCTGTTCGCACTTTCGCCGAGCCAGAGAAAGCACCGCAAACAGGAGCGGGCCAGTGCCGTGGAAAATCTGGTCCGGGATCTGTCCGAACTCAAACCCGGCGACCCTGTTGTCCACCAGCAGCATGGGATCGGCCGCTACCAGGGACTGGTCTCCCTGGACTTGGGTGAAGGGCCGGCCGAATTTTTGCATCTGCGCTATGCACAGGATGCCTCGTTGTACGTGCCGGTGGCCCAGCTGCACCTGATCGCTCGCTATAGCGGCGTGGATCCCGACAACGCTCCACTGCATACGCTCGGCTCAGGGCAATGGGACAAGGCGCGGCGCAAGGCAGCCGAGCAAATCCGCGACACGGCAGCGGAACTGCTCAACATTTATGCGCGCCGGGCGGCGCGCCCCGGACACGGGTTCCACTTTTCGGCTCAAGATTATGAGGCCTTCGCCGCTGGCTTCGGTTTCGAGGAAACGCCCGATCAGCGTGCGGCCATCCACGCCGTGGTTCAGGACATGATTGCGCCCAAACCCATGGACCGCCTGGTGTGTGGCGATGTGGGCTTTGGCAAAACGGAGGTTGCCTTGCGCGCCGCCTTCATCGCCGTGATGGGTGGCAAGCAGGTGGCCGTGCTTGCCCCGACGACACTGCTGGCCGAGCAGCACGTGGAAACATTCCGAAATCGCTTTGCGGATTGGCCCGTGAAGATCGCGGAGCTCTCACGCTTTCGCTCGGCAAAGGAGGTCAAGGCATCGCTGGAGGGCCTGGCCGCAGGAACGGTCGATATCGTGATCGGCACCCACAAGCTGCTGTCCACCGATGTCAAGTTCCAGCGTCTTGGACTGGTCATCGTCGACGAGGAGCACCGCTTCGGGGTACGGCATAAGGAGGCGCTGAAGGCGCTGCGCGCCGAGGTGGACATGCTCACGCTCACGGCTACGCCAATTCCACGCACCTTGGGCATGGCGATGGAAGGCCTGCGCGACCTGTCTGTGATCGCCACAGCGCCGCAGAAACGCTTGGCCATCAAGACTTTCGTGCGCAATGAAAGTCGCGCTGTAATCCGCGAAGCCATCCTGCGCGAGATCAAACGTGGCGGTCAAGTGTACTTTCTGCACAACGAAGTGGAGAGCATCTTGCGCCGGCGCGAGATGCTGGCCGAACTCGTACCCGAGGCGCGCATCGAAATCGCCCACGGCCAGATGCACGAACGCGAACTCGAACGCGTGATGCGCGATTTCCACGCCCAGCGATTCAACCTCCTGCTTTGTTCGACGATCATCGAAACAGGCATTGACGTGCCTACGGCAAATACCATCGTGATGAGCCGTGCGGACAAGTTCGGCCTGGCCCAATTGCACCAACTGCGCGGGCGCGTGGGCCGCTCACACCACCAAGCCTATGCGTACCTCTTGGTACCTGACGTGCAGTCGCTGTCCAAGGCGGCGCAACAACGGCTTGACGCGATTACGCAGATGGAGGAATTGGGCTCGGGTTTCTACCTCGCCATGCACGACTTGGAAATTCGCGGGGCCGGCGAGGCGCTCGGCGAAGCGCAGTCCGGAAACGTGCAGGACATTGGCTACCAGATGTACGTGGACATGCTCGGCGCGGCCGTCAAGGCCCTCAAGGCCGGGCGCGAGCCGGACTTGCTGCATCCCCTGGGTGTGACCACAGAGATCAATCTCCATGAGCCCGCTTTGCTACCCGAGGACTATTGTCCTGACGTGCATGCCCGCCTCAATCTTTACAAACGCCTGGCAAGCGCGGGCAGCGACGCCCAATTGCAGGAGGTCGCAGAGGAGGTCATCGACCGGTTCGGCCGCATGCCCGCAGCGGCGCTTAACCTGTTGGAGACACACCGCCTGCGCCTCCTGGCCGCGCGCTACGGCGTGCAAAAGGTGGATGCCGCGGAGACGCAGACGCTGCTCCAGTTTCGCCCGAATCCGCCCGTGGACGGCGCTCGCATCATCTGGCTCGTGCAAAATCACCGACACGTGCGCCTGGCTGGCAACGATAAGCTGCGCATTGAACGCGATGCCAAGGACGGCGCTGCCCGCGCCCGCTTGGTACGCGAAACCCTGGGATTGCTCGGCGAGCCTCGCGGCGAGGTTCTCGCGCTCTGAATCACGCTCCGTCTCGTTTTGTTTTGTGCCACGCATCGTCCAGATCCCCCGATCCGACCTTTCACTCTCGACCTTTGATCATGCACCACCTTGTCCTGCAAGTTGCCGCCCCCGCCACCCTGGATGCTGACCTCGTTGCCAGGATTGCCGAACACGTTCAACCCGGCGGATTGGAAAAGCTGCCAAGCGCGCAACGTGACTGGGGGCTTCAAGCCGTGCGTCTGCGGTCGATCGCCGTGGACCCACACGTGGTGCGCGCGCTTATGCCCCGGATTGCACTCGAGCACACCTTGGATTGGGCCATCGTTCCTGCTTCGCTGCGTCTGGCCGATTTCAAACTGCTGGTGCTGGACATGGACTCCACCCTGGTGGCCATGGAAACTATCGACGAACTGGGAGAGGCCGGCGGCAAGAAAGCGCAGATCGCGGAAATCACCGAGGCCGCCATGCGCGGCGAAATCACCGACTCCGCCGAAAGCCTGCGCCGCCGCCTAGCCCTCTTGGCCGGCACTCCTGAAAGCGTCCTGCAATCCGTGTACAACCGTATGCGCCTGAACCCCGGCGCCGAAGCGCTAATTGCCGAAGCCAAGCAAGCCGGCTTGAAGGTACTACTGGCCACAGGCGGCTTTA
>JAGWOZ010000224.1 GCA_028870715.1 Betaproteobacteria bacterium
CCGGGGCGGCTGCGCAGGAACTCTGCAACCTTGCCCGGGTCGATCCCGGACGGGACCGCCGAGAGGATCAAGTCGACCGATTCGCGCAGAAGGCCCCAGGTGCCTGCGACGATCATGACAACGATTCCCAAGCTGACCACAGGATCGAGCCAGTACCAGCCGGTGAGCATGATCAACAGGCCGGCGACGACGACGCCCAGCGATACGGCTGCATCGGCGGCCATGTGCAGGTAGGCACCGCGCACGTTGACGTCGCTGCGGTTTCCTCGCATCAGCAACCAGGCCGAGAAACCGTTGACCAAGATCCCTGCGGCAGCCACCAGGGTCACGGTCAGCCCTGCGACGGGCGGCTGCGCAACCATGCGCTGCGCGGCCTCCCACGCGATCGCTCCGCAGGCAAGAAGCAATAACGTCGCGTTGGCCAGCGCCGCGAGGATCGACGTGCTGCGCAGCCCATAGGTGTAGCGTGGGGTGGGTGCGCGCTTGGCGAGGATGGATGCGGTCAGCGCAAGCACCAGTCCGAGCACATCGGAGAGGTTGTGGCCCGCGTCGGCGATCAGCGCCGTGGAATTGGCGGCGAGCCCGAAGCCAAATTGAGCTGCGACGAAGATCGCATTGAGCATGATGGCCACTCGAAAGGCCGATGCCTGCTTCTCCGGGTCGCCATGATGGTGGTGATGGCCGCGATGCCCGCACCCCTGTTCCCCGTGATCGTGATCGTGATCGTGATCGTGGCTCATCATTCGGTCTCCGAATGGGGTTCGACGATGTGGTCGAGCATGTCCTTGAGCATGTCTGAGACATGCTGGTCGGCAGCGGAGTACAAGACATGCTTCCCCTGCCGCTCGAACTTTACGAGGCGCGCCGCACGCAACAAGCGCAAATGGTGGCTGACCAGGGTCTGCGCCAACTCGAGCGTCGCGGCGAGATCTCCCACTGCAATCGGGCCCGACACGCAGGTGACGAGGATGCGCAGCCGTGTGGTATCCCCGAGCAGGCGGAACAGGTCGGCCAACTGTGGAAGATGCGAATCGACAGTCGAGGTCTGCATTGGATTACTCATGAACAGGTGTTCATATCTTAGCTCATGTGACGGCGTATTGTGAACCCCTGCTCTGCATGACGCGAATGTCATCTTGGTGTCATGGGCTTGTTGGCGAACTCTGCCTAGACTGCTGACGTCCCGAAGCTCGAAACGGGACCCACCGCCGGCGCTTGGCGGCGCGCTCATCCATCCATCGACAAAGGAAACAAGATGATTCGCTGGTTCTCCCGCGCAGCAGCCGCTGTGCTGCTCGGCCTCAGCATGGCTGCTGGCGCCGCCGGACTGTCTTTCACCGAAGGTCAAGGCTACACGCGACTGCCCGTGCCACAGCCGGTTAGTCCAGCCGGCAAGATCGTCGTCACGGAATTCTTCTGGTATGACTGCCCCCACTGCGCCGAGTTTGAGCCCATGCTTGAGCGCTGGGCCCGCGCGCAACCATCGCGCGTGGTGCTTGAGCGCGTTCCGGTGGCATTCGAGCCGCGCTTTGCGCCCCAGCAAAGGCTGTACTACGCGCTGAAGGCGCTGGGCAAAGTCGACGCCATGCAGGGCGCGATTTTCCAGGCCATCCACGAGCAGCACATCAAGCTGGAGACGCCGGAGCAAATGGCAACCTGGCTACAGTCCCACGGCGTCCCGAAGCCAAAGTTCATGAATGCCTACAACTCGTTCGGCGTGCAAATGCAGACCCGACGCGCCACCCTGATGATGCATGACTATCACATCGATGGCGTGCCGACCCTGGCTGTGCAGGGAACCTACATCGCCTCGGCGGACCTGCCGCAGACGCCCAGCATGGACTTGGTGCTCCAGGCGGTCAACTCGCTCATCCGCAAGGTCTGGACGACGCCTTGATGCGCAAGCCATAGCGGGTTGTGGCAAGTCATTTGCCACGGCGCGCCTTGCCCCGTTGCGCGACACGCCGCGTGCGTCAGGTCTGGGCACAGCGGAGCCTGCGCCACCCGATCCAGCTGCGTTGACGGGGCGCGCGTGCGATGCACCGCCGCCGGCGCATTCACTACCGCTCCGCATCCTTGTCGCCGGGGTGCGGTGCGCAAGCGTTGGCGCCGGCTGCGTTGGCACCCCTCACGCCGCGCCCGATTCCCGCAGCGCCGACGACAGAGTACATTTGTCCTCTAGACACAGAGGCGCTCGTCACGCGCCCGATCCTGGAGACAGCCATGGACTTGCGCGCGCGCGAACACATTGATGCGGTCATGACGCTGGCCAGCGAGGGGCGCCCCCGGCGCGCCTCCCTTGCCCCGGATGGCGTGATTCGCGACTCCTGGGCGCGCTGCGTGCACGAGCACCGCCTGGATCCCACGCGCATGCGCCCTGCCGTGGTCCTGCCCCAGCAGCAGCTGCGCGAACACCAGGAGCGCATCGACGAGTTCCTGCACATGGCGCGCTACGGCCTGGAGTCCCTGTATCAGCAGGTTGCCGGCATGGGCTACTGCGTGCTGCTCACGGATTCGCGCGGCATCACGGTGGATTTCATCGGGGACATCCAGCTCGATCACACCCTGCGGCATGCGGGCCTGTCCCTGGGGGCGGACTGGAGCGAATACCACGCCGGCACCTGCGGCGTGGGCACGGCCCTGATGACGGGCGAGGCGCTCACGGTCCATCAGGACGACCACTTCGATGCCACCCATATTCCGCTGACCTGCACAGCCGCCCCGATCTACGACCCGCTGGGCCAGCTCAACGCCATTCTCGACATCTCGGCGCTGACGTCGCCCCAGATGAAATCGAGCCAGCACCTGGCGCTGCAGCTCGTCAAGGTCTACGCAAGCCGCGTGGAGAACGCCAACTTCCTGCGCTGGTTCCGCCATGACTGGGTCCTCAAGCTGCACCCCTCACCGGAGTTTGTGGAGATCAGCCCCGATTACCTGCTGGCGCTCGACGCGGGGGGACGCATCATCGGCCACAACCGGCAGGCGCAGTTGCTGCTTCAGGCCGCAAGCGGCCGCGACGTCCTGGGCCAGGCCTTCGAGAGCGTGTTCAACATGCGCTTCGATGATCTGGGCCAATTCATGCGTGCCATGCCCGATGAGCGGCGCGCGGTGACCCTGGCAGGGCGCGGGCCGGTGCTGTTCCTGCATGCCGTGCCGCCCCCGCCCCGGCGCGCCACGGCGACAGGCGCCACGGCGTGCACCGCCCTGCCAGCACCGCTGGCCCAGCTCTCGGGCGGGGATCCGGTGCTGGACGGCCAGATCGCGCGCGCGGCAAAGCTCGTGGACTCGCCCATCAGCATTCTCATCACCGGGGAAACCGGCAGCGGCAAGGAGTACCTTGCCAAAGGCCTGCACAAGGCAAGCCAGCGCCGCAGCCAACCGTTCGTCGCCGTCAATTGCGCGGCCATCCCCGAGACCCTGATCGAGAGTGAGCTGTTTGGCTACCTGCCCGGGAGCTTTTCCGGGGCCAGCGGCAAGGGCAAGCGCGGCCTGATCCAGGAGGCCGACGGCGGCACGCTGTTCCTGGACGAAATCGGGGACATGCCGCGTGACCTGCAGGGACGCTTGCTGCGCGTGCTGGCCGAGCGCGAGGTGCTCGCCATTGGGGCCACGCGCCCCGTGGCCGTGGACATTCGTGTGATCGCAGCCACCCACTGCGACCTGGAAGAGCTGGTGAAGGTCGGGCGTTTTCGCGACGATCTGTACTACCGGCTGGCCGGCGCCCATGTGAAACTCCCCGCGCTGCGCCAGCGGCGCGACCTGCCCTGGCTGCTGCACAAGCTGCTGCACGAGGGCACACCGGCGGTGGCGCTGTCGCGCGAGGCCGAGGCTGCGCTGCGCAGCTACAGCTGGCCGGGGAATTTGCGCGAATTGCACAACACGCTGGCCTTTGCCCGCGCCGTGTGCAGCGACGCCGTGATCCGGATCGAGGATTTGCCCGATGCCCTACTGAGTGCGTTGCCGGGCACAGATGGGCCGAAGGTGCACGCCCTCCCCTCCGCCACGCGGCACCCGCCCGCCGCCCAGCAACTGCTTGAAGCGCTGCGTCAAGCGCAGTGGAATGTCAGCGCCGTTGCCCAGCAGATGGGCAAATCGCGCATGACCCTGTACCGTCATATGAAACGCTGGGGCATCCGCTCACCCAACCAGGCCCCACCGGGCGCGTCCTGAGTGTGACAGGTGTCACACATCCCGGTGTGACACCTGTCGCGAAGTGACAGTGGGGAAACAGGCTCGCCCAGGCTCCTGGCGCCGTTGTCACCCTCACAGGCAGGGCCCGCGCCCGATGGCACGCGAGTTGCGTAAGAGGAACCAACCTCACGCTCCTGAAGGCTCGGTATGACACGCGTGGCCCACGCCCCGGAACCCAGCATTGGTGTCGTCGCCAACCCCGTGTCGGCGCGCGACATCCGGCGCATCGTGGCCAATGCCGGAAACCTGCAGATCACCGACCGGGTGAACATCGTGCTGCGGCTGCTCAGCGCCGCGGCGTCCTGCGGCGTCAAGCGGGCCTGGATCATGCCCGATCGCGGCGGCATCCGATCCCTGCTGGAGCGACACCTCAGGCGCGGCACGGATCACTCGCTTCCGGCCATCGAGTTCCTGGACATGGACCCCACCTCGACGGTCGAGGACACGTTCACTGCAACGCGCCTGCTGCAGCGCCTGGGCGTGTCGGCCATCGTCGTTCTTGGCGGCGACGGCACGCATCGCGCCGTGGCGCGCCAGCTCGCCGACGACAACAGTGCCGTGCCCATTGCCGGATTGTCCACAGGCACCAACAACGCCTTTCCCGAGATGCGCGAGCCCACGATCACGGGAATGGCCGTTGGGCTTTTCGCCAGCGGGCGCATCGCGCGCGCCCAGGCGCTGGCCCCCAACAAGATGATCGAGGTGCGTATCGTTGATGCGCACGGCAGCACCCGGCGCGACATCGCCATCGTCGACGCGGCCATCACCCACGATCGCAGCGTGGGGGCGCGCGCGCTGTGGAAGATCCAGTCGCTGGACGCGGTGTATCTGGCCTTTGCCGATCCGCAGGCCATCGGTCTTTCGGCTATCGGCGGCCTGTTGCAACCCGTGGGCCGGCTGGAGTCCGGAGGGCTGGCGGTTCAGCTCGCGCACGACGAGCGCCACGCCCTGCTCAGCGTGCATGCGCCGATTGCCCCGGGCATGGTGCGCGCCGTGG
>JAGWOZ010000225.1 GCA_028870715.1 Betaproteobacteria bacterium
GACGCGTGTCTCGAAAAACTCGTCCATGTTCGACGACACGATGCACAGATAACGCAGACGCTCCAGCGGCGGGTTTGCCGGATCTTGGGCCTGGGCCAACACGCGGCGGTTAAAGGCAAGGATCCCGAGTTCGCGATTGAGCAGGCGGGGTGATAGTTGATGCGGCATGTCGACGTGTGGGTTGTGCTCCACGGTGGTGTGGGGGCCGAGCCAAAGGCGGAAGAAAAAATGAAAGCTTACGATGTCATATCTACGTGAAAGCCTCGTGACAAATTCAAATTCTTGTCATCAATCGGCACTCTAATCTCTCTGATGTCCCTGAGTATCCAACATTTAGCCGCTGTCGACCTTGGCTCCAACAGTTTTCGCATGTTGGTGGGGAAAGCCGCCGAGGACAGGCATGGGGCGCAAATTTATCCGCTGGACTCTCTGCGCGAGCCTGTGCGCCTTGGCGCGGGATTGGACGCGAACAAGAATCTCACCGAGGAGTCGCAGCAGCGTGCATTGGCGACGCTCAGCCGTTTCGGCGAACGGCTGCGTCAGTTCCAGCCTGAGCGGGTGCGCGCGGTGGCTACCAATGCGGTCCGCGTGGCGAAGAACGCCCAAGCATTCCTGGAACGCGCCCAGGCAGCCCTGGGCTTTCCGATCGAGGTGATCGCGGGTCGCGAGGAAGCGAGACTGGTGTACATCGGGGCGGCGCACTCGGTGGCGCCGGCGGCGGGCAACCGGTTGGTGGTGGACATCGGTGGCGGCTCCACCGAATTCATCGTCGGCGCGGGTTTGGAACCACGAATCATGGAGTCGCTGTACATCGGCTGTGTGTCCATGAGCCGCGACTTCTTTCCCGGTGGGTTTGTGGATGAGCAGCGCATGAAGTCGGCCGAACTGGCCGCGCAGCGCGAAATACAGATCATCGCCCGTGCCTTCCGCAAGGCTGGTTGGACCAATGCCGTGGGGTCCAGCGGAACAGCGCGGGCTCTGGCCGATATCCTGGTCGGCAACCAGCTCAACGCTACCGCACAGTCACCGGGGATTACCCGCGCCGGCTTGCGCGAGCTGCGCAAGATCTATGTGCGCGCTGGCGATCTGAGCGCCCTCAAGATGGTTGGGCTCAAACATGACCGCCTGCCGGTGGCGGCCGGAGGTTTGGCCATCATGCTCGCGGTATTTGAGGAACTTGGTCTCAAGGACATGGAGGCAACGGACGCGGGCTTGCGGCTTGGCGTGCTGTATGACCTGTTGGGCCGGGAGCAGCATCAGGATATGCGTGCGCTAACGGTACAACAATTTATGCAACGCTATGGTGTTGATGTCGGGCAAGCCTCGCGCGTTGAGGCGTTGGCGCTGGCGCTGTTGTTGCAGTTGTACCCGCAAGCCAGCTCGGCGGAGCAGCAAGCGGTGCGTTGGGCGGCCGAGCTCCACGAGGTGGGGCTGTCGATCGCGCACAGCGCCTATCACAAGCATTCGGCCTATATCGTTGCCAACGCTGATATGCCCGGGTTTTCCCGCAGCGAGCAGGCCACCATCGCCGAAATGGTGCTGTGCCACGGTGGCAAGCTCAAAAAGCTGGGTGGCCTGGATACGCTCAACCTCGATCTGCGCGCGGTACTTGCCCTTCGGCTCGCTGCGCTGCTGGCACGCAACAGGCATGATGTGGACATCAGCGGCCTGCGATTGGTGCCAGGTAGCAGCCGCGATGGCGTGCAGGGCGCACGCCTTCAAGTCAGCTCACCCTGGTTGAAGGCCTCGCCATTGACCCAGTACAGCCTGGAGCAGGAGGTGGCCGAATGGCGCCGCGCGGGCGTCGAGCTACGACTTGAGGCCGTGCAGATCGCGTGACAACGCACGGCGCACTCAGCGAGCCGTGTTCAAAAAATGACGCGCATAGCGCGAGCTGACGTCGCTCAGACGCATCAGGATGGGGAAGTCCGCCGTATTGAAATCAGGATCCCACGCGGGGGCGCCACAAATGCGTGCGCCCACCCGAAGGTAACCTTTGAGCAGGGGCGGCGGCTGGGCGGGTAAATCCTGCCGCAGATTCGCCACGGGCAACGGAAGGCGCGGCTGCATATGGTCTTCAACCGGGGCCAGATGGGTCCTTCGCAACGCGGCCCACAGGCTCGCCGCGTAGTGTCCGCCGTCATGCATGGACACGCTGGCGCACCCAATCATGGCATCCAACGCATGGCGACGCATGTAGTCGGCCAATCCCGCCCACAGAGCCATGATCACGGCTCCACCGCGAAAGTCGCGGTGGACGCAGGAGCGTCCCAGTTCGAGCAGGCGCGGGCGCAGGTGGATCAAGCGGGTAAGATCGAATTCAATCTCGGAATACAACCCCCCAACACGCTGCGCCTGGTGCGGTGGCAACACCCGATAGGTGCCCACCAATTGGCCCTCGGCGTTTCGCACCAAAAGGTGGTCGCAGTAGGGGTCGAAAATATCGACGTCGTGACCTGGCAACGGCGTGGTAATTCGCGCGCCCAGTTCCTCGGCGAAGACCTTCCAGCGCAGGCGCTGCGCCTCGCGCACCTCGTGTTCATGCCGTGCCCAGGCGATGCTCAGGCCCGGATGGGGCTCAGGAACCAGGGCGTCAGCTGAGTTTCTGCGCGCGATGTCGGGTCGCACACCGGTCAACGCCCGCGCTGGGTCGTGGAACGCCAGGGAATTCAGGCCCGCCTTTTCACATTCTTGCATCGATTTTCTCCTTCCTGGCTGAACGATACGGACGGATCGTGACGATGCCATGAAGGAAATATGACTGCATGATGACTGATTCCGCTCGCTCATTTCCCCGATTCGGGGGTTGCATGCCCGGTGCGGGACAGGGCATCGGTACGCGATCGCGGCGTGGAACGATTCGCCGCCTCGCGCGGCGGCGCTCCCATTTCCATCGTGCGGCAGTACATCGAGCCACAGGAAACACCCAGCTCAAGGCCCAGGACGCCGATGGCTCCTGCGCTATCTCCTCATGCAGGGGAAGACTTGCCGCGCAACGGATCAGTCCAACAGATCCGGGCTGAGGCTGGCGCGAAGGATCCGGTTTGAAGCGCCCTCACGCTGGCGCTCTGCGACCCAGATCAGTCCGCCCTTGCGGATGCTGAGAGGCTGTTCACAGCCAGCGAGCCAGCGCAAGGCAGCGCTTCCCAGCGTGGGTTGGTGGCCGCATACGATCAAGGCGGTGTGGGTGTCTTGGTGGCTGCCAATCACAGCGAGCAAATCCTCAACGCTGCGCTCCGGAGCCAAGCGAGCGTCCTCGGCGGGATAGTCCACAAGCGTCATGGCCGTCTGGCGGGCACGAACGGCCGGGCTTGCACAGACAACCCAAGGCTTGGGCACGTGAGCCTTGATCCATGCCGCCATACGGCTGGCATCGCGCCGACCCTGGCGTGTCAAGGCGCGTTGCAGGTCGGCTTCCTTGCCGGGGCTGGCGACGTCTTCAGCTTCGGCGTGGCGCCAGAAAATGACATGGAGAGGGGTGCTCATAGGGCGGCGTTTGAGTTGGTGCTTCGTATTGCATGATTTCCGCGGTAGCCTGCCGAATGTACACAAATCTCTTGACGCCGATTAGGTCAACCATGTTGTGATTTGTGCGGGTAGCATCAACGTTACTGAAAATCTGGAGCCAGACCATGTGGATGGATCATCACGATTTGCTGCGTGAGTTTCCCGAGTTCGCCCAGGCCATTGTGACGTTGCGTGCGCGTGACGGTCATTTCGACGCGCTTTGCGCGCGTTTCGACGCAACAAGTGCCGAAATCGTGCGCATCGAGCGTGGCAAAGAGCCTTCTGGCGATGAACAGCTCAAGGCGCTCCGCGTGGCGCGCTTGAAATTCAAGGACGAAATTGTCGCACTTTTGCGTGCAGCCTAAACAGCTGGCGCGGGGCCTGCCTCGCGATTAGGCCAAGAAGGCGGCTTTGGCGGAGGCGTCCGCCAGCGCCTGAGCCAACTTGGCAGCGCTTGCGTCTAGATCGACCGGGTGCAGATCCACGAGCTGCCGGGCCCGCTCGCGCAGGGTTGCGGCGGACGGCGGCGCTGCCAGCCTGCTCGCGAGGGCGATGGTGTTTTCGCCGTCCTCGGCGAGGAGGGTGAGAACTGCGCCGTCGAAGCTGCGTTGCAGCCGGTCGATGATGGCTTCGCGCAGCGTGTCCTTTGCCCATATGTTGGACACGAGCACACCACCTGGCTGCAGGGCCGCAGCGCAGTCATCAAAGAAAGCCTGACTGCATAGCGCAGGCGGCAGCCCCTGCGCGTCAAACCCGTCAAGCATCAGCACGTCGCAGCTGGCGGGATTGTTGCGGACCCACTCCGCGCCGTCGGTGCAGACAATGCGTAGTCGCTCGTCGTCGGGTGGGATGGAAAAAAGCTCGCGCATGGCGATGACCTCGGGGCTTATTTCCAGTGCGGTGAAGCGCGTGTGCGGCAATTTGGCATGGCAGTACTTCGCCAGCGAGCCGCCGCCCAGACCAACCATCACAATATGCGCCGGCTCTGGCGCGAACAGCAGGAAGGCCATCATGCTGCGCGTATAGTCGAGCACCAGCTTGTCCGGTGCGGCGACGCGCATGCGGCTTTGGACCGTGGCCATGGCAAAGTGCAGTGACACTTCACCGCGGTCCTGGCAGATGAAAGGCTGGCCGGGTTGGTGGCGTGGGCGCTTCATGGGCGGCAGGGCCTCGCGTTATTCGGCCAGACGGCGTAGTGCGGGAAACAGGATCACGTCGCGGATGCTGGGGGCATCCGTTAGGAGCATGACGAGTCGGTCGATGCCGATGCCGCAGCCGCCTGCCGGTGGCATACCAACCTCCAGCGCGCGTATGTAGTCGGCGTCAAAGTACATCGCCTCTTCGTCGCCCGCGTCCTTGTTCGCCGCCTGGGCAGCAAAGCGTGCCGCTTGGTCTTCCGGATCGTTAAGCTCAGAAAAGCCGTTCGCGATTTCACGCCCCGTGGCAAACAGCTCGAAGCGTTCGGTGACGCTCGGGTCGACGTCGCTGGCGCGCGCGAGCGGCGAGACCTCCACCGGGTAGTCGATGATGAACGTGGGCTGCCAGAGGTGTTCTTCAACAACCGCCTCGAACAGGCCGAACTGCAGCTCTGCCAGGCCCCAGTGTGCTGGGGCCTTTTCCCCGGCTGCCAACAGATGTGCGCGTAGCGCGGCC
>JAGWOZ010000226.1 GCA_028870715.1 Betaproteobacteria bacterium
GTGGCCTACGGCATGGAGTTCGCTTTGGGCCAGAGCCAGCCAATCGCGAACGCACCCACCGAGTCATTGCGCCCCTGAGGCATCACCGCGCCGGCCAGCACACGCCACCGGGGTTGACCCACACCTGCCTCCCTGCCCTGTCGTCATCCTGCCTTGCCTGCAATCTCCCCTACGATCCCTGCAGTCCGCTTTGATTCCATTGTCAAGCGTTATGCCGGCCGCGCCGTGGTCGACGGGGTGAGTCTGTCCATCGAGCAGGGCGAGTTCTTCGGGCTACTGGGCGCCAACGGCGCGGGCAAGACAACGCTGATCAGCATGCTTGCCGGGCTTGCGCGGCCGAGCGCGGGCCAGGTACAGGTGCTTGGGCGCGACGTCAGTATCGATCCCATCACCACACGGCGCCTGCTCGGCGTGGTGCCGCAGGAGCTGGTGTTCGATCCGTTCTTCAGCGTACGCGAGACACTGCGACTGCAATCGGGCTATTTTGGCCTCGCCCGCAATGACGATTGGATTGACGAGTTGCTGCACCATCTTGGTCTCACTGCGCAAGCAGGGCAGAACATGCGCGCGCTGTCTGGCGGGATGAAGCGCCGGGTCATGGTGGCGCAGGCGCTGGTCCACAAGCCTCCGGTCATTGTGCTGGACGAGCCAACCGCCGGGGTGGATGTGGAGCTGCGTCAAAGTCTCTGGCAGTTCATCACCAAGCTCAACCGGCAGGGCCACACGGTGCTGCTCACGACCCACTATCTGGAAGAGGCCGAAGCCCTGTGCAGCCGCATTGGAATGCTCAAGCTCGGCCGGATTGTTGCGCTGGATTCCACATCTGCTCTGCTGTCGCGCTTTGCCTCGACACAGATGTTGTTCCGCTTGGTGGCCGGAACCCTGCCTGCGGAGTTGGCCGTACGCTGCAAACGCGATGGCAGCCGTGTCGGGTGCGTGGTTCACGACGCAGCGGAGGTGGAGGACATCCTCGCCGCGCTGCGCGCGGCCGGGTGTGCAGTGGACGAACTGGAAGTGCGCCGTGCGGATCTGGAGGATGCATTCATGCAGATCATGAATGGAGCCGGGCCGCATCACCTTCCACAGCTCGGGGCGTCAGCGTGACTGGTCTGTCCACCCTGTTTCGCAAGGAGCTGCTGCGCTTTTGGAAAGTCAGTCTGCAGACCGTGGCGGCTCCCGTCCTCAGCAGCCTGTTGTATTTGCTGATCTTCTCGCACGCGATGGCCGCGCACGTCAAGGTGTTTGGACGCGTTCCTTACACCGCCTTTCTCATCCCGGGTCTGGCCATGATGAGCGTGCTTCAGAATGCCTTTGCCAACACGTCCTCCTCGCTCATCCAGTCCAAAATCACCGGAAACCTGGTATTCGTGCTGCTGTCGCCGCTGAAGTCATGGGAATTGTTTGTGGGTTATGTCGGGGCGTCCGTGGTGCGCGGTCTGGCTGTTGGCACGGGACTGCTTCTGGTGACGGTGTGGTTTGTGCCGCTGCAATGGCATCACCTCCAATGGATCGTCGTGTTTGCAGTTCTTGGCGCAAGTATGCTGGCGGCGCTGGGCATCATCGCCGGCATTTGGTCGGAGAAGTTTGACCAAATGGCGGCCTTCCAGAATTTCATCATCGTGCCGGCAACTTTTCTCTCGGGTGTTTTCTACTCCGTGAAGACCCTGCCGCCATTCTGGATGGGCGTGTCGCACCTCAATCCCTTTTTCTATCTGGTCGATGGCTTCCGCTACGGCTTTTTCGGAGCATCCGACATCTCACCCTGGATCTGCCTGGTGGCGGCGCTGATTGGCAATGCCATCTGTGGCGGCATCGCCTGGGCATGGCTTCACCGCGGGTATAAATTGCGCAATTGATTCCTTGGCATTCACCATCGTTTTGGCAAACATCATGGCCCATCCCACCCCTGAGTACCTGCGCGATCTGATCGCCGCTGGCCTGACATGCACGCATTTGGAGGTGCAGGGAGATGGCCGCCATTTTTTCGCCACGATTGTCAGCCCCGCTTTTGCTGGGCTCTCGCGCGTGGCCAGGCACCGGCTTGTGTACGCGGCATTGGGCGAAGGCATGCGCGCCGAAATTCACGCGCTGTCCATGCGCACCCTGGCACCCGACGAACCACTGGAGCAATAGGCGGCTGGTCGCGCGCCGCCTAAAATTGCCTGCTTTGGCCCGGCCTCGCTGGGCTAGCCAACCCAATTTCCATGGACAAACTTCGCATTGAGGGCGAGCGCCCGCTTCATGGCGACGTGCAGATCAGCGGCGCAAAAAACGCGGCGCTGCCGCTGATGGCCGCCAGCCTTCTGACCGACCAGCCGGTGGTGCTTCTCAATGCGCCGGAACTCATGGATGTGCGAACGTTGGGTGAATTACTGACCGGCATGGGTATGCAAGTCGACAGGGGCGAGGAACGCATCCGCCTGCAGGCCGACCGTATCACGCTGTGCGAGGCGCCTTACGAACGCGTGAAAACGATGCGTGCCAGCGTGCTTGTCTTGGGGCCCCTGGTGGCGCGTTTTGGTCACGCGCGTGTGAGCCTTCCGGGTGGCTGCGCAATTGGCGCTCGTCCCGTGGATCAGCACATCAAGGGTTTGCAGTTAATGGGCGCGCAGGTGCAAGTCGAGCACGGCGACATCGTTGCCAGTGTGCCTCGCGGGCGATTGAAGGGCGCGCGCATCAGTACGGACATGATCACGGTCACGGGCACCGAGAACCTGATGATGGCCGCAGCCCTCGCTGAGGGTGAAAGCGTGATCGAAAATGCCGCGCAGGAACCCGAGGTGGCCGACTTGGCAGCGATGCTGGTGAAGATGGGTGCGCGCATTGAAGGTGCCGGAAGCTCACGCATTCGCATCCAGGGCGTGGAGCGGCTTCACGGCGCCGAGCATGTGACAGTGCCTGACCGCATTGAAGCTGGCACATTTCTGTGCGCGGCAGTCGCCACGCGCGGGGACGTCACGTTGAGGCGCTGCGCGCCCGAGCATCTGGACGCCCTGCTCGACAAATTGCGCGAGGCCGGGGCGACAATCACCGCTGGTGCCAACTGGGTGCGCGTGCAGGCGGACGCCATGCCTGGAGGCCGTGCGCGGGCGGTTTCGGTGCGCACCTCCGAATACCCGGGCTTTCCCACCGACATGCAGGCGCAGTTCATGGCCGTGAATTGCCTGGCCATGGGGGCCGCCCATCTAACAGAGACCATTTTCGAAAACCGCTTCATGCATGTCCAGGAACTGGTGCGCCTGGGCGCAAACATTGCCATCGAGGGCAATACTTGCGTCGTGCAGGGAGTCGAGCGGCTTTCAGGCGCCACTGTGATGGCCACCGACTTGCGCGCCTCTGCCGGTTTGGTGATTGCCGGACTTGCCGCTGAAGGCCAGACCGTGATTGAGCGTATCTATCACCTTGACCGGGGTTATGCGGGCATGGAGCATAAGCTCGCGGCGCTGGGCGCGCGCATCGCGCGCGTCAGCTGAAAAGGGTCTGGCCCCATCGCCCGCGATCAACCTGACGTCCGCAAACCTGCCCGCATCCAGTAATCTTTCGCCATCATGCTCACACTTGCGCTGTCCAAAGGACGAATTTTCGACGACACGCTGCCACTGCTGGCACGCGCGGGGATCACCGTGGCCGAAGACCCCGAGGCCACTCGCAAGCTGATTCTCTCCACCAACCGTCCTGACTTGCGCGTGGTTCTGGTTCGCGCAAGCGACGTGCCAACTTATGTGCGCTATGGCGGAGCGGACTTCGGCGTGGCGGGGTTGGACGTCCTGCTGGAGGCTGATGCCGCGCAAGGAGGCGACGGACTGTATCGCCCCGTGGATTTGGGTATCGCCCGCTGCCGCCTCAGCGTTGCAGTCCCGAAGGGATATGACTATGCGCACGCAGTGCGCCAGGGCGCACGCCTGCGCGTGGCAACCAAATACGTGCATCTGGCGCGTGAGCACTTTGCGGCGAAGGGCGTGCATGTGGACCTGGTGAAGCTTTATGGGTCGATGGAACTCGCGCCGCTGATTGGCCTGGCGGATGCCATCGTTGACCTCGTCTCCAGCGGTGGCACCCTCAAGGCGAATGGCCTTCTCGAAGTCGAGCCGATTCGCGACATCTCGGCCCGACTCATTGTCAACCAAGCAGCATTCAAGACGAAGACCGCCGCGCTTAAGCCTTTGGTGGACGGCTTGCGCGAAGCCGCCACGATTCTCGACACATCCCCGCACGCATGAACACCTCCGCATCCGACCTTTTGCTGCGACGGCTGGACACCAGTTCACCCGACTTTGAGGCGCAGTATGCCGAGCTCTTCGCCCGCATGGCCGAAGAGAATGGCGAGATTGACGCGCGCGCCGGCGACATTCTGGGTGCTGTGCGGGAGCGTGGCGACGCTGCGGTGCTCGAGTACACACGTCGCTTCGACCGTCTCGATGCGCCTGACATGGCCTCGCTTGAAATCTCGCAAGGCGAACTGAGGGCTGCACTCGCGCAGATCCCCGCAGCGCAGCGTGAAGCACTGGAGTACGCCGCGCAGCGCGTGCGTGACTACCACTTGCGGCAGATGCAGCATGTGGGGCAAAGCTGGGAGTACCGCGATGAAGACGGTACGCTTCTGGGTCAGAAGGTCACGCCGCTGGATCGTGTGGGCATCTATGTGCCTGGTGGCAAAGCGGCATATCCCTCTTCCGTGCTGATGAATGCGATTCCCGCGCACGTAGCTGGGGTGCAGGAAATCGTGATGGTCGTACCAACGCCGGGAGGCGAGCGCAACCCGCTGGTGCTGGCAGCCGCTGCAATTGCCGGTGTAAGCCGCGCATTTGCAATAGGTGGGGCACAGGCGGTTGGAGCGCTGGCGTTTGGGACGGCTACGGTTCCCAAGGTGGACAAAATCACCGGACCCGGCAATGCCTATGTGGCTGCGGCCAAGCGCCGTGTATTCGGGGTTTGCGGGATCGACATGATCGCCGGGCCGTCGGAAATTCTGGTCATTGCCGATGGCACGACTCCGCCAGAATGGGTCGCCATGGACTTGTTCAGCCAGGCCGAGCACGACGAACTTGCGCAAAGCATCCTGCTGTGCCCGGATGCGG
>JAGWOZ010000227.1 GCA_028870715.1 Betaproteobacteria bacterium
ATGGCCCCTGCTCGCCGCAGGTGGACGCCTGCTGTATGCCACCTGTTCGGTGTTTCCGGAAGAAGGCAGTGAGCAGGCGGCGGCCTTTCTGCGGCGGCACCCCGATGCGCTAGCATTGGCTGCGCCTGGGCAAATCCTTCCCGGCACGTCGCCCGAGTGCGACGGTTTCTTTTATGCCCTTTTCGCAAAGCGCGCTGATGCATGACGCCCACGCATGACGCCACCGCAGGTCCCTGATCCCGCACGCCGCCGCGGGCTTATCACACTGGGCTTGGCCGCGACCGCTCCGCTATGGTTGCGGTGCGCAACGGTCCGTGCGGCGACGGTCGACGCCCAGCCGCTTAGCGTTGAGCAAGATAGCGATGGCCTGTACGCAAGCGCCACTGTGGTGTTTGCCTTGCCGCGCGCGCTGGAAGACGCACTGCATCGTGGCATCCCCTTGTATTTTCTTACTCAGGTTAGCGTCGTACGCGGGCGTTGGTGGTGGTTCGACCAGAAGGTCGCAAGCGCACAAATGCTCACACGCCTGGTTTACCAGCCGCTTCTGGAGACGTATCGTGTGTCCACAGGCGCCTTGCAGAAAAATTACAGCACGCTTGAGGAGGCGCTGAACCATGTCCAGCATGTGCTGCATCTGAAGGTCGCCGAAGCGAAGGATCTTCACGCGGGCCAGGCCTACCAAGTGCAGGGAAGTTTCGAGCTGGATCTGTCCCAGCTTCCTCGTCCGTTTCAGATCAACGTGGGCTCACAGGCGGACTGGCAGCTCCAGGCTGACTTTCCTCCCACCAGTTTCGTATGGAACCCTCCACAGTCAACCGTATCACCCGGGTAGCGGCCTGGACGGCGTTGGCCCTGGGCCTGCCGCTGGTCGTCTTCCTGGTTTTTCTGCTCGCGGTGTCCACCAAGAACACCCAGGCGATCAACCCCTATTTCGGCGCGCTTTACTGGATCAACATTGCGGTCGCCGGGCTTTTGTTGCTGCTCATCCTTGGCTTGTCGATGCGCCTGCTTTGGCGGCTGCGCAGGCGCCGTTTTGGCAGCCGGTTGTTGTTCAAACTCGCGATCGTGTTCACATTGGTCGGTGTGCTGCCGGGCGTCGTGATTTATGTCGTCTCCTACCAGTTCGTTGCGCGAAGCATCGAAACCTGGTTCGACGTGAAAGTCGAGCGCGCCCTCGACTCGGGCCTCAATCTTGGGCGCACGACGCTGGATGTGCTGCTTGCGGACCTCCAGACCAAGGCCCGTAACGTGGCCGGGCAGCTCGGTGACGGGCATGGTGGCGTTGCTCCCATCGAGCTCGAGCAGTTGCTGCAGCAGATCGGCGCTGAACAGGCCACCGTGTTTGACAGCAACGGCAACGTCCTGGCGACAGCGGGCGGGAACCCCTTCGCGCTCGTTCCAGATCTGCCCGGCGCCGAGTCCATGCGCCAGCTGCGCCTTATGGGGCAATTGGCGAGCGTGGAGGGAGGGGACGACGGGGTGGCCACGGGCGGCCAGAATCTGAAGCTGCGCGTGGTGGTGCCCCTGCCTTCGCACAGCCTTTTGCTGCCCGGGCACCAACGCTACTTGATGTTGGTGCAGAACGTGCCATCGGCCATCACGCACAGCGCACTCGAGGTGCAACGCGCCTATGCCGAGTACCAGGAGCGCGCACTGGGGCGCGAGGGGCTGCGGCGCATGTACATCTCCACGCTGACATTGACCCTTTTTCTTGCCGTGTTCGCCGCCGTCCTGATGGCCGTGCTGCTCGGCAACCAGCTTGCACGTCCACTGCTGCTCCTGGCCGATGGGATGAAGGCGGTGGCGGGAGGGGATCTGCGACCGCGCCCGGAGCTGCAGTCGGCAGACGAGCTCGGCACGCTCACGCGTTCATTCAACGAGATGACGGCGCAGTTGGCAGAGGCACGTCAGCAAGCGGAAACCAGTCGGCATGCTCTTGAGGCTTCGCGCGCGTATTTGCAAAGCGTGCTGGACAATCTTTCGGCAGGCGTTTTGGTGCTGGGTGATGGCATGCGCCTGACCTTGGCAAACCCCAGCGCCACACGCGTCTTGCGTGTGCCCCTACAGGGATGCATTGGCACGCCCATCGACCGCGTCGAAAGCCTTGAACCCTTTGCGGCGGCGGTCGAGGTTGCGTTCCAGGAACTCATGGGCAGTGGCGGCGCCGACCACTGGCTCAAGCAGATCGACTACATCCCGCCGGGAAGTGAAACGGCGCTCAACCTTCTCGTGCGCGGGGCGCGGCTGGCGCTTCCGGGGCAAGGGGCGGCCGTGGTCGTGTTCGACGACATCAGCGAACTCATCTCGGCGCAGCGCTCCCTGGCCTGGGGTGAGGTGGCGCGGCGTCTGGCGCATGAAATCAAGAATCCACTGACCCCCATTCAGCTGTCCGCTGAGCGCCTGCAGATGAAGCTGGCTGGCAAACTCGAAGGCGCCGATCGTGAGATGCTGGGTCGTGCCACGGCCACAATCGTCAATCAGGTCACCGCCATGCGGCGCATGGTCGATGAGTTCCGCGATTACGCCCGCACACCAGCCACGCAGCTTGCGTCAATGGACCTCAATAGCCTGGTGGGGGATGTCCTGAATCTCTACAGCGGCATGAGCGCACGCGACGCGCCTCATGGCGAAGATGCCCCGATTGTGCGCGCCGAGCTCGCGCCAAAGCTGCCCTGCATCGAGGGGGATGCCACGCAGTTGCGCCAGGTCATTCACAACCTGCTGCAAAATGCACTGGACGCGGTAGCTGGTCAGGCCCGGCGCGAGGTCAGCATCCGCACCGAGACCTACCGGTCGCCGAACAGCGGCGCGCAGCGTGTGCGCTTGTCGGTGGAAGATAGCGGCCCCGGTTTCAGCGATAAAGTGCTGTCGCGTGCCTTTGAGCCCTACGTGACAACGAAGCTGCGGGGCACTGGTTTGGGACTGGCGGTGGTGAAGAAAATCGCTGAGGAGCACCATGCACGCGTTGAGGTGCAAAATCTGGCCTCGGCAACCTTATCTGGCGGGGCTCGTGTATCCCTTATATTTCCCGCTGTGACATGCCCAACGCCAGACGGCGTTGCATGACAGCAAACTTCGGAACCCTTTGAGCGTATGGCAAGCATTCTGGTTGTGGACGACGAAATCGGCATTCGCGATCTGTTGTCCGAGATATTGAGCGATGAGGGCCACACGGTTGAAGCAGCCGAGAACGCCCAGCAGGCCCGTGAGATACGCATGCAGTACCAGCCTGATCTGGTGCTGCTCGACATCTGGATGCCCGACACCGACGGCGTGACGCTGCTCAAGGAGTGGGCCGGTGCGGGCCAGTTGACGATGCCCGTGATCATGATGTCTGGCCATGGAACGATCGACAACGCCGTGGAGGCCACCCGCATCGGTGCGATGGCTTTTCTTGAGAAGCCGATCGCGCTGCAAAAACTGTTGCGGGCCGTCGAACAAGGCTTGAGCAAACCAGCGCCCAAATCTCGCGCAGACCTCGTCGCACCTCCCGCGGCCAAGGCTGTGCCTGAGCCCCCGCCACCGTTGATCGCCGAGCAATCGTTTCCCCTCGACCGCCCGCTGCGCGAGGCACGTGATGACTTTGAGCGCGCCTACTTTGAGTTTCATCTCGCACGCGAAGGCGGAAGCATGACCCGGGTGGCGGACAAGACCGGTCTGGAGCGCACGCATCTGTATCGCAAGCTCAAGCAACTCGGCGTGGACTGGGGTCGGTCGGGCCGCAAGGGCCCTCTCGCCCAACCATCAACGTCGGAAGATGGGCCATCCCAAACGTGAGCCCGCTGGTTTGCTATGATTGCGAGCTTTATTTGCAGGCGCACCTGACTGGGTGTGTCGATCGGGTGGCTCAGCGCCCCAACCCGTGTGCAATGTTGTTGCGGCCAGGTAGCTCAGTCGGTAGAGCAGCGGATTGAAAATCCGCGTGTCGGCGGTTCGATTCCGTCCCTGGCCACCACCATTCAACGCCCAGCTTCTATCGGTTGGGCGTTTTCATTTCCGGGTTCTGCGACACCGCGCGGGTTTCGGCGGCGATCTGCATGTGCCATAGGGTGGTGGCCCGGCGCCCGGAAGTCGCGGGCTTCGACTCTCTTCTGCTCTCTGTTATCTCAAAACCTGCGCAACTTCTTCGCCGGAGCACACGCGGGTGGTCTCCCGTGGCCGTGACCTGCGCCTGCGTCAATGCCATCGGTTGTCCAGCGCGCTTCTTGGACGACCAGCACCCGTGGACCTGAAACACGTGCTTCGCCAGATCGATGCCGGCGGTCGTAACCTTCATGATGGACGCTCCTAATCGTTCAAGTGGGCTGAACGCGCCTCCAGTTTGGCACATCGATGCCGTCGCGGGTGGGGGCGCGCATCCCATTAGCAGAGGTCGTCGTAGCAGTCAGCGACGAAACCCGAGCTCCACGCCATGAACGGTGGGGCACGGGGGTCTGCGCTGCAGGGTTTGAAACTGACGGGAGCGAAAGCGCAGCGAGCGTGGAGGCGGGTGCGGGCAACAAGGGCGCAGCGGGCGCGGACGGGCTGGACATCGACCAGACCGCCGCCCTATTGCTGAGGACGGGGTGCAGGCGATTCGCGGCAGGCGCTGCAAGGCGGGCACCTGCCTGCGCCAGTACTCGGCATAATATGATGCGGGTTCAAACGGCCACTTCAGCTACTTGTTTCAGCATTTGGGGAAAAATTCACCGTGCTGTTGATGCGACGCGCGCACAGGATACTTGATAATCTCGGCGATATGCCGGGGCTACATCAGTGGCTCTCGTCGCGTTACGATCGGCGCTTCGCGGCCAACACGTCGGAAAACCTGTTTCGCGGCGTATTCGAGACGTTCGAGGAAGCTGCGGCTTCCGCGCCAAAGACCCGGCCGATGGGTTACGATAATCCGGATTCCGCTCTGATGTACCGCGACCGGATGAAACACCTTTTTCCTACGGACTATCCTGTACTGTTTTGGCTGCAGCGGTTGTTAGGGCAGGGGAGGATTCGAATCTTCGAATTGGGTGGTCACATTGGCGTGAGCTACTA
>JAGWOZ010000228.1 GCA_028870715.1 Betaproteobacteria bacterium
CCGCCGCAACACCCGAATCAACGCACCTCAGACCAACCTGGACTTCTCAAGAAGACGCGTCACCACCCAGGATTTGGTCTTGGATATCGGGCGCGACTCAGCAATCTCCACCAGGTCACCCAGGTGAAATTGCCCTTCCTCATCGTGCGCACTGTACTTCTTGGAGCGCACGATGTATTTGCCATACAGTTCGTGCTGGACGCGACGCTCGACCAAAACGGTAACCGTCTTGGCACGTTTGTCGCTGACCACCCGCCCCGTCAGCACACGGGTCAATCCTTCAGCTGTCGACATCATGACTCCTGCCTGACTGTTTGACGAATCAGCGTCCGAATGCGCGCGATATCACGCCGCACTTTCATCAGCTGACTGGTGTTTTGCAACTGCTGCGTCGCCTTTTGCATGCGCAAACCCATATGCGCCTTGAGCAGTGCATTCAATTCATTTTGCAAACCGGTCTGATCGAGTTTGCGCATTTCTTCCAGATTCATCATCTCACCTCACAGGCCAAAACGGCGACCGACGAAGACGGTGCGGAACGGCAGTTTGGCCGCCGCAAGCTCGAACGCTTCGCGGGCCAACTGCTCAGGCACGCCATCGATTTCATACAGAACCTTACCGGGCGTGATTTCCGACACGTAATACTCGGGGTTGCCCTTGCCGTTACCCATGCGGACTTCAGCCGGCTTGATCGAAATCGGCTTATCCGGAAACACGCGAATCCAGATGCGCCCACCGCGCTTGACGTGGCGCGAAATGGCGCGACGAGCGGACTCGATTTGGCGCGCCGTGAGGCGGCCGCGAGTCGTCGCTTTGAGCCCATATTCGCCAAAAGCCACAGAGGCTCCACGCGTTGCCACACCCTTGTTGCGGCCCTTTTGCTCCTTGCGGTATTTGCGACGCGCAGGTTGCATCATGACGATTCTCCTTGCTTGCTCGGCACGGCAGCCGCAGCCTCAGGCTTGCTGACTTTCCGTACGCGCTTTTCAGTGGGCGCCGCGGGCGCGGCTGCAGTGGCCGTGTGCGCATCGCCCCGCCCGGCATCGGGCCGGCGGTTGCGACGCGGGCCCGACTTGTCATCGCGGCGCGGACGACGCTCGGGCTCGGCGGTCTCGGCAGCCTTCTGCGCCAGAGCTCCACGACCCAGGGTGTCGCCCTTGTAAACCCAGACCTTCACGCCAATCACACCATACGTGGTCTTGGCTTCGGAAAAGCCGTAATCGATGTCCGCGCGCAGCGTCTGCAACGGCACACGGCCCTCCCGGTACCATTCCGTACGGGCAATTTCAATCCCGTTGAGGCGCCCGGACGACATGATCTTGATGCCCTGCGCGCCAAGGCGCATTGCATTTTGCATCGCACGCTTCATCGCGCGCCGGAACATGATGCGCTTTTCGAGTTGTTGCGTGATTGAATCCGCAATCAGCTTGGCATCGATTTCGGGCTTGCGCACTTCCTCGATGTCCACGGCCACCGGCACCCCAAGTCGTTTCGTCAACTCGGACTTGAGCGCTTCGATATCCTCGCCCTTCTTGCCAATGACCACGCCAGGTCGCGCGCTAAAAATCGTGATCCGTGCATTTTTCGCCGGACGCTCAATGACGATGCGCGACACCGAGGCAGCCTTCAGCTTCTTGGCCAGGAACTCGCGCACCGCGATGTCTTCGTTGAGCATCTTGGCAAACTGGGCGCCGCTGGCGTACCAACGCGAGGACCAATCGTGCGTGACCGCCAGTCTAAAACCGGTTGGGTTGATTTTCTGTCCCATCTCGAGTCCTTAGTTTCCAACGGTGATGTAGATGTGGCAGGTGGGCTTGACAATGCGGTTGCCACGCCCCTTCGCACGCGCTGAAAAACGCTTGAGCGAAGCCCCACGCTCCACCATGATGGATTTGACCTTCAGCTCGTCAATGTCGGCACCATCGTTGTGCTCGGCGTTGGCGATGGCCGACTCCAGCACTTTCTTAATGATCTGCGCCGACTTCTTCGGCGTGAACGCCAAGGTGTTGAGGGCGTGGTCAACTTTCTTGCCGCGAATCAGATCAGCCACCAACCGGCCCTTCTGCTCGGACAGCCGAACACCGCGCAATACTGCTCGTGTTTCCATGGTTCTTACCTCTTGGCCGCTTTCTTGTCCGCAGGATGACCCTTGAACGTGCGGGTCAGCGCAAACTCACCGAGCTTGTGGCCGACCATCTGGTCCGTGATGTACACGGGCACATGCTGCCGGCCGTTGTGCACAGCAATCGTCACACCGATGAACTCGGGCAGCACCGTGGAACGGCGTGACCAAGTCTTGATCGGTTTCTTGTCTTTCGTGGCCACAGCGCTTTCGATCTTGCGCATCAGGTGCAGATCGCAAAACGGGCCTTTTTTGAGAGAACGTGTCATATCTGGGCCTCTAGCTTACTTTTTACGGCGCGAGACGATCATGCCCTGCGTGCGCTTGTTCTGACGCGTGCGGTAACCCTTGGTCGGGGTACCCCACGGACTGACCGGCGTACGGCCTTCGCCCGTGCGCCCTTCGCCACCGCCATGCGGGTGATCAATTGGGTTCATTGCCACACCACGCACGGTCGGGCGGATACCCTTCCAGCGCTTGGCACCAGCTTTACCATACTGCCGCAAACTGTTTTCTTCGTTGCTGACTTCGCCGATCGTGGCGCGGCACTCGACGTGAATCTTGCGCACCTCGCCCGAGCGCAGACGGACCTGCGCGTAGACACCCTCGCGTGCCATCAGCACTGCTGAAGAGCCTGCGGAGCGGATCATTTGCGCGCCCTTGCCCGCCAGCAACTCGATGCAGTGAATTGTCGAACCCACCGGGATGCTGCGGATGGGCAGGCAATTCCCCACCTTGATCGGGGCTTCGGACCCACTGACGACCGAGCTGCCGACCTCGATCCCGCGCGGAGCGATGATGTAGCGGCGCTCACCATCCGCGTAGCAAAGCAACGCAATGTGCGCCGTGCGGTTGGGGTCGTATTCGATACGCTCCACCTTCGCCGGAATCCCGTCTTTGTCGCGCCGGAAATCAACCACCCGGTAGTGCTGCTTGTTGCCGCCGCCGCGATGGCGCACCGTGATGTGCCCGTTATTGTTACGGCCGGCATTTTGCTTTTGCGGCTCGAGCAGGCTCTTCTCGGGCTCACCCTTGTGCAGATGCTTGTGCACCACCTTCACCACAGCCCGACGACCGGCTGAAGTCGGCTTCACCTTGACGACTGCCATGTTAGACACCCTCCTGGGCGAAATTCAGTTCCTGTCCAGCCGCCAAGCTGACGTAGGCCTTCCGGACATTATTGCGATGACCCACGCCGCGCGACGTGCGCTTGACCTTGCCCTTCTGGTTTAGCACCTGGACGCAGGTCACCTGCACCTTGAAAAAGGCCTCGACCGCAGCCTTGATCTCGTCCTTGCTTGCATCCTGGCGCACACGAAACGCAACCTGGTTGCGCTTGTCCGCGAGCATGGTCGCCTTCTCGGAAATGATGGGCGCGAGCAGCACCTGCATCAAACGTTGTTCTCGTGTCTGTTGCTGGCTCATGACAGCATCTCCTGCAGCTTAACGAACGCGCCCTTGGCAATCAGGATCTTCTTGTAATAGATCAACGACAGAGGGTCCATGTAGCGCGGCTCGACCAGCAACACATTCGGCAAGTTGCGCGCCGCCAGCATCAGCTTCTCGTCGATCGAATCGGCGATGTACAGGACCGAATCCAGGCCCATTGACCTGAGCTTTGTCGCCAACAACTTCGTCTTCGGCGCTTCGACCGCGAGTTCGTCCACGACGACAACCCGCCCTTCGCGCGCCAACTGCGACAAGATCGAACGCATCCCGGCGCGATACATCTTCTTGTTGATCTTCTGCGTGAAATTCTCATCCGCAGCATTCGGGAAAATCCGACCGCCCCCACGCCACAGCGGCGAACTGGTCATACCCGCACGGGCCCGCCCTGTACCCTTCTGGCGCCACGGCTTGCGCGTGGAGTGCTTGACTTCAGCGCGATCCTTTTGCGCACGAGTGCCGGCACGGGCATTCGCCTGGTAGGCAATCACAATCTGGTGGATCAGCGCCTCGTTGTACTCGCGCCCGAAAATTGTGTCGGGGGCGTCAAAGGCGGCTCCGGGAGCGCCATCGGCTGCGACGTAATGCAATTGGGTCATGACTGAACTCCAGCTTTCTTGACCGCGGGACGCAAGGTTACACACCCTGAATCCGCGCCAGGGATCGAGCCCTTGACCATGATCAGATCCCGCTCCGCGTCAACCCGAACCACCTCGAGATTCTGGATCGTCACATTGGTCCCGCCCAAACGGCCAGACATGCGCTTGCCGGGGAACACACGCCCCGGGTCCTGCGCCATGCCGATGGAACCCGGCGCACGCGTCGTGACCGAGTTGCCATGGGAGGCCCGGTTCGAGGAGAAGTGGTGGCGCTTGATGGCGCCTGCGTAGCCCTTGCCAATGGTCAGGCCACGCACGTCCACGTACTGACCCACGGCAAACAGCGAAGCCGACAGGGCAGCGCCCGGCTGATAGGTGGCAGCCACATCGGCGGGGACGCGGAATTCGCACAGCAATTTGGCAGGCTCGATTGCCGCCTTGGCCAAGTGGCCGGCTTCCGCTTTGGTTAACGAGGAAGGCTTCGTCGCGCCGAAGGCAACCTGGACGGCACTATAGCCATCCTTGTCGGCCTGGCGGACTTGCGCCACAGCGTTGCGAGAAACGTCCAGAACGGTCACGGGAATTGACACCCCGTCATCCGTGAAGACTCGCATCATGCCGACCTTGCGCGCAACAAGGCCGAGTGCTTGCGTACTCATTGTTTTCTCCATGCCAGCTGCGATTGGCTGGCGTCATTGGCAGACTGGGCTGCGATTTGACACACACAACACCGGCCAAAGGCCCGGATGTTGCTTGCCCTGGAATGCGCATGCACATTCCAGGGCAACGTTGAAAAGCACGCCAGTATAGCGAACTGGCCTACGACTGGC
>JAGWOZ010000229.1 GCA_028870715.1 Betaproteobacteria bacterium
CGCTGACAGCGCAGTGGCATCCACAGCCGTTCAAGACCGTGAGCCTGTCCTACCAGATTCAAAGCGCAACGGCCACGCAGATCCCGCTCAAATACGTCAACACTGCCTGGCAGTGGCAGTTGTCCAGCCGCTGGTACTCCGTCGGCCAAGTCAACTACAGCATTCGCGACAAGCGCTTTAATGACGGCCTGGTGGGCTTCGAGTACGACGGGGGCTGCTGGGTCGGGCGTGTCGTGGTGCAGCGCAGTTCCCTGACTACGGCCACGGCGGCCACACGGCTACTGTTCCAGCTCGAACTCTCGGGTTTCTCACGCCTGGGCAACAATCCGATTTCGGCACTCCAGCAAAATATCCCTGGTTACCAACTGCTGAACCAACCCACGGCTCCACCCAGCCGTTATGCAAACTATGAGTAAACGCATTCTGTGCGGTGCAGTCATCGCTGCTGCGGCGCTGAGCAGCACTGCCGCTTGGGCCCAGGGCCTGGGACTGAGAACGGGGCCCGGTCCAGCCGGGCAGGGCTCCGCGACGCTGCTGCAAACGCCGCAACTGCCTGCGACGCCCGCGGCGGCGCTGCCACAATCCAGCGCGTCCGATGCGGATGGCATCGCCGCAGTCGTCGGTAACCAGGTCATCACCCAGTATGACTTGAATTTGCGCGTGCGCGCGGCCGAGCAGCAGATTGCCCAGCAGGGTGCAGGCGTGCCGCCACGACAGCAATTGCGCGCCGAATTGCTGAATCAATTGATCGACCAGCTGGCGCTGGCGCAGTACGCCACCGACAGCGGCATTACTGTGGGACCCGACACGGTTGACCGGGCCATTGCCCAAGTGGCGGCCGGCTACAAACTCACGCCGGCGCAGTTCCGCAAACAGATCGAAGCAGAAGGGCTGGGTTGGGACGACTACAAGGAGCAAGTCAAGCGGGAGATCCTGATCGGCAGGCTGCGGGAGCGTGAGGTGACGGCGCACATCACGATCAGCGACCAGGACGTGGACGAATACCTCGCCAGCCGGGGCAAGCAGGGCCTCGGGGCGCAGACGCAGGTGCAGCTGGCGCAGATCTTCGTCCCGCTGCCGGACAAACCCAGTGCCGAGCAGGTCCAAGGCGCCAAGGCCCGCATCGACGAGGCCCTGGCCAAGCTGCGCCAGGGGCGCAAGTTCGCGCAGATCGCTGCGGAGTATTCACAGGGACCCGAGGCCAAGGACGGGGGCAACCTGGGCGTGCGTCCGGCAGGGCAGTGGCCTCGCCTGTTCACGGACGCGATCCAGGGCCTGCAGCCAGGGCAGATCACCGGGGTGATTCGCAGTCCAGCGGGCTTCCACATTCTTGAGTTGGTCGCCGAACAAGGCGCCCAGAGCCCCGAGACCAGCGCGATGCAGGCCCATGTGCGCGAGATCGTGCTTGATACCGACGGCGGCAAGTCCCGCGAGGCCGCCATCAAGGAACTCTCCAGCATTCGTGACGCGGTCGATGCAGGCAAGGTGCAATTCACCGAAAAGGCACGTGAACTCTCGCAAGATCTGACCACGGCGAAAAGCGGCGGCGACCTCGGCTGGGTGCTGCCCGGTCAGCTGGCGCCGGCGCTGGATGCGGCGCTGAACCGGCTCAACCCTGGCCAGGTGTCTGAGCCCGTTGCGCTGCCAGGTCGGGTTGTGCTGCTGCAACTTGTCGATCGGCGCGAGCACGCTCTGGGGAAGGCGCAGGAGCGCGCCGTGGCGCGCAACATCCTGCTGCAGCAGAAGGAAGCCAAGGACTTTGATAACCTGGTCAGGGACGTGCGTGCCCGTACCTACGTGCGCATACCCGGCGCGGACTCGTGATGGGCGCGAAGCCCTTGTGACGCGCTCGCCCATGTCGTCCACTTCGCGTCGTCCCGGTGGCGGGCCCACCCGGATTGCGGGCCATACGGCGCGCAAGCGCTTTGGCCAGCATTTTCTGACGGATCCCGGCGTGATCGATGCGATCGTGGCCGCGCTGGATCCACGCCCTGGCCAGCAGCTCGTGGAAATCGGCCCTGGGCTGGGCGCGCTTACATGGCCGGTGCTTGACCGTGCGCAGCAGCTGACAGTGGTCGAACTTGACCGTGACTTGGCAGCGCGCTGGCGCACGCGCGAGCCGCAGCGGGTGCGGGTGATCGAAACGGATGCGCTGGCGCTGGACTTCGCCACGCTGGGTGCGGGATTGCGCGTGTTTGGCAACTTGCCCTACAACATCTCCAGCCCTCTGCTGTTCCATCTGTTGAGCGCGGCTGAACAGGTCCTTGATCAGCATTTCATGCTGCAACAGGAGGTTGTGGCGCGCATGGTGGCGCAGCCTGCATGTGCCGACTATGGCCGCATGTCCGTGATGCTGCAGTGGCGCTACCGCATGTGGGATATCCTGCACGTTGGCCCGCAGGCGTTTTCGCCGCCGCCACGGGTCCACTCGGCCGTGGTCCGCATGCTGCCGCGCGCAGCGGGTGAACTGCGCGGCCTTGCGCCGGAACGGCTGCAGGCGGTGACGGCCGCGGCGTTTGCCCAGCGCCGCAAGCTGCTGCGCCACAGCCTGGAGCCGTGGCTGGCGGCTCGGGGCTACCGCGGTGAATTTGACATGCAACGTCGGGCCGAGGAAGTCGGCGTGGACGAGTACGTGCAATTGGCCCTGGACGTTGCGGCGCACGAGCCGCCGGCGGCATGAGCCGCGCGTTTGGGGGCTCGTTTCGGGGCGCGGCGCTATGCCGCTTCGGCGAACCACACCCCGTACCAAGGTGCGGGCCGCGCGCACGCGGCCTTGCTCCTCACTGGATAACCCGGTTCAACTTCGCCCCGCGATGCCCCCCGGGCAGGCATGCGGGTTACAGAAAAGAATAGAAGACCCGAAACTCCACGCCCTGTTCGTACCAGAAATCGGCCGCGTCACGGAATACATCGAGCAGCGTTTCGCGCGCCTCCTTGTCGAAGCGCTGGGTCACAGGGAGTTGCTCCAGCACGATGACAAACCCTGGTTGGGGTCCGGCCCCGGCAATCATGTCCGTGAGGCAGTCGCGCAGGGCGTCGAAGTTTTTGCCAAAATGCTTCGGGAACAGGAAGGAGCGGGCAACGGTCTCAAGGACCTCTTGCTTCGTCGTGGCCTCGGCCAGATTGGCGTACAGGAAATGCTGCCCAAGATCCTGGGCGGCGGCCATGAGGGCGGGCACGCGATAAGCGCGAATCGACTGCACGATGTTCGGTCGCAGGGCTTTGAGATTGACTCCGCCCTCGGCCTCACTGAGCGATGGGTTGGAAACTTGCGTAGTGATCATGGGTGTAGTAACAGAGGTCGGGGGTGCGCTTGGGTCCCCCGCAGATAATCCGTTGTGCTCCCCGATTGCGGCTTCTCGGGGTTTGCACGGTGTATTCGTGGTAATAGCCGCGGTGCCGCTGCGGTAAAAGCTTTTCATAGTTGCCGAAGACGATGCCGTCTTTTGCATAGGGAAATGGGCCGCCCTGCCGAATTAACACCAGTGTGTGCTGGGCTTCACGGGGAAGTTGCCGAACCGGGATCGCCTGCGGCGCATTGGCAGCCCGCACCCATGGCTCGCGTGCTTGAGCCTGGTTCCATGCGATGACTGATGGACCTGCGAAGCCAGCCGTTGACACCACCGCCAGGATCGCACCGAGCACCCGATGCCGGGTGGATTGCGATCTCGATTTGATGAATCGATCGATACGGGCGGTGAGCCTGAGCACGGAATTCAATTTCGGCGACTCTGCTGATCCCAATGAAAAGTTCGTCAAAGGGGCGAATGAGGCAAAAGACGTTCAGCAAAGCCGACCTGTTGCGGGAGATACAACCGCATCATGACACACGCAAGGCTCAATTCCAGCCCGAGCAATGCTAGCCAAGCCCCGTATTACGCGTTTATTCGGTTGACAACGCTGCACGCCAAAGCCGAATCGTATTGGAATTGGCTGCTGAAAGCAAGAAATGCGCCTATTTTTTGTGCAACAAGGCGCTCCCGCCGCGCGCGTCGATGTGGTGACGCTTGCTCAAGTTGTGCACAACCTGCATGGTGAGCCCCCCGGGTCTTGGTGCCCCAGAGGATTTTGCCGGGCCTCCATGCGCCCGGCCCGGCGGTTGGCCGGGTCAGTCGCGCATGATTCGCGGGTCTGGCGCGACAGGCGCCACTCAACGAGCCGTGTTCGCCTCCATCACGGTGAGGGCCGTCACGTTGACGATGCGCCGCACCGTGCTCGCCGCGGTGAGGATATTTGCCGGCTTGGCCACGCCCAGGAGTACGGGGCCAATCACGACGTTGTTTGCCGCTGTGGTTTTGAGCAGGTTGTAGGCAATGTTGGCTGCGTCCAGGTTTGGAAAGACCAGGAGATTGGCCTCGCCCGCCAGCGTGGTCTGCGGCAGCAGGCTAGTGCGCAGGGCGGGGTCGAACGCGCAGTCGCCATGCATCTCGCCATCCACCTCAAGACCGGGATCGCGTTCATGCAGCAACTCGAGCGCTTCGCGCATTTTCAGCGCGCTCGGCGCGTTGCTCGAGCCGAAGTTCGAGTGCGACAGCAGCGCCACTTTGGGGGTAATGCCGAACCGGCGCATTTCCTCGGCCGCCATCAGCGTGATCTCCGCGATGTCCTCGGCGCGTGGGTCGACGTTGATATGGGTGTCCACCAGCATCACCTGGCGTCCAGGAAGAATCAGTCCGCTCATCGCGGCGTACACCTTGGAGCCAGGGCTCTTGCCGATGACCTGGTCGATGTAATGCAGGTGCAGGTGCGTGTTGCCCCAGGTTCCGCAGATCAGGCCGTCGGCCTCCCCCTTGTGGACCATCATGCTGGAGATCAGGGTGAGGCGCCGGCGCATCTCGATCTTGGCAAAGGGTGGTGTGATGCCCTTGCGTGCGGCGATTTGCTGGTAGGTTTGCCAGAAGTCGCGGTAACGGTCGTCGCGGTCGGTGTTGACCACTTCATAATCTTGACCTTCCTGCAGCCGCAGTCCGAAACGCTCG
>JAGWOZ010000230.1 GCA_028870715.1 Betaproteobacteria bacterium
CAGCTTGCGCAGGGATCTGTGGTTGACCTCGATCGGTTGGCTGGCGAACCGATGGACGTGCTGGTTAACGGCTTCCTGATCGCGCGTGGCGAGGTTGTTCTTGTCAACGACAAGTTTGGTATCCGCCTCACGGACATCGTGAGTCCCACCGAGCGCGCACGGCGCCTGGGATGAGACGGTACCGGGCCTTACGTTCACTGCAACATAAAGGTCTGATATTCCAGGCGCCGAAACAGGCGTTGGACGAGCAGGAGGCTTGCCAGAAGGGTCAGGAGCAGCGCCACCGCGAACCCATACCCGAAGTACACGGCGCCAAGAGCAATTGAAACCCTGCTCAGAATGACATTGAGCACAAGCAGCAATGCGGTGATGAAGACCACCTCGTGCCTGCGGTCGAGGTAGAAAAACACGTTGAGCACGGCCAGCAGCAGCACCTGGAAACTGGCGGCGACGGCTTGGACGAGAAACAGCGGGATGTACAAGTCGCTGATCCCAATGGCGTGAAACAACGGCTTCACGAAGGTGTACAAGGCCAGCAGGGTGATGGCCTGAACCTTGATAATCTGGTAAATGCCCTCACGCACCGTGTCCTGCATGCGGTCGTGGTAGCGCGCAATGTCCTGGAGCGCACCGCCTGAGCGTACGGCGGTGTAGAAGTGGTCGTACCACTCGACAAAGTCGGTTTCGAATTTCACCAGAAAGACGCCCATGCCCGGAATCACGCACAAATAGGCAAGGAACACCGGAAGGTCATAAATGGTCGAGGCCCGTAGTGGGCCGATCACGGGTGAGGAGGTTTGCGGCGTGAACCAGAACATCAGCTTGTCGGCCCAAACGCCAAGGTTGTAGAGCGTTCCACCCGCCAGCAGGGTAGGGAGCATGGCGCCGCGCGCGAAGCACGTGAGGGTAATGGGCTTGCTTGGCGGGAAATTGCGCAGGACCAGTGCCATCATGGCCGTCCACATCACGAATTGGCCACCAAGAAAACCGGCCAGAAGCCCCTCCAGCCCCCAGACCCGCAGCACATACGACAGTAACACCGACAGCCCGTAGCCGCACGCGTACAGCGCGACAATCGCGCGGTACTGCTTGAGGCCCGACAGAAACACAGTCACGATCCAGATGTCGCACAGCAGGGGAAGGCCGCCGGCCAGCAGCACGCGATACAGGTTGCTCTGCAGGGGAAAGAGCACGAGCGCGGCGATCCACCCCAGCGCTCCCGACACGGCCGTGGTGACCAGGAGCACGCCAAGAAACGCCGGCGCCACATCCTCACGCTGCTTGGCAAACAAATGGTCCGCGACCCAGCGGGTGAAACTCAGTTGGAGGCCCCCAGAGAGCACGAGCGACGTCATGATCAGGTAGGTGACCGTCACCTGGAACTGGGTGATGAGTGCATTGGGGCTGACCGCACCGAGCGACAAAAACCCGGTGACGATCAGCCCGAGAATCGAAAACACCCAGGGGCCGGAACTGATGATCGAGGCATAGCTATAGGCGCGCAGCAAGCCCAGATAGGACTGGCTTCGGAGCAATTTGCGCAATTCAAAGCCGATACCTGCCATCAGCTGGCCTCATCGGCTTGAAAGGGCGGCGGGACGCGGCACGGCACCTGCCCCTCGCGCAACGCTGTGGCGACGCGGCCTCGCGGCGTGGCGTGATCCGGATCGTCGCTTCGCGCCAACGCGTCCTCGTACACGGCGCGGTACTTGGCAAACATCGTGGGTTGGCCGTAGTAACGTTCCACGCGCGCGATGCCTGCGGCCTGCGCGCGCGCGTAGGCCGCAGGGTCACCGAGTAGCGCGGTACAGGCCTCACCCAGCGCCTGCGCATCGGCGATGCGGACCACAGCGCCTGCTGAGCCAAGCGCGGAATCCTCCGGGCCAAGGCCCACGATCAGTTGCTTGCATGAGCCAACATCGGTCGTCACGGCGGGAACGCCCGCGGCAAAACCTTCGAGCAGCACGAGCGGAAGCGCCTCGCTGATCGACGAGAGCACGACCACGCCCACCTTCGGAAGCAAGTCGACCAGTTTTTGGAATCCGAGAAATTTCAGATTGCTGCCGAGTTCCAGGCTATCGGCGAGTTCGCGGCATTCGCGCGCGTAGTCCGGATGCTCGTCTTCGGGGCCGGCAATCCACCCTTCCAGCCCCGGCATTCGCCCCAAGGCCACGCGCACGGCGCGGATGAACGTCTTCACGTCCTTGATCGGCACCACGCGGCCGATCAGGCACATCACCAGCGGGGGCTGCGGCGGGCGCTGCGCGCGCGTGGCAGCGAAGGGCGGAATGTTGATGCCATTGGCGATCAGGCAGGTTGATGCGGGTTCAGCACCGTCAGCGACCTGTCGCAGCCGGTTGGCCTCATACAACGCGATCACTGGGTCAGCCGCGTCGTAGCACATGCGCCCCAGCGATTCAAACAGGCGGATCCACAGCTCACGGAAATATCCCGAATCCCCGGCGTTACGCTCCAGCACGGGCATGTTGTCGCTGATCCACTGGGCCGAGAAAAGGTCGATGCGCCTTTCCTTTGTATAAATCCCGTGCTCGGAGAGAATCAGTGGTCGGTTGGTGAGCCGAGCCAGCACCGCGCCGAGGAAGCCGGCGTAGCCTGTGGAGATGGTGTGATAGACCCGCGCAGCAGGCAGCCCGCGGGCCAAAGTGGCCAAGGTCCAGATGGGCGTGTGCATGGTGCGCACAGTCCAGAAGTAATCGACAAAGGATGGGTCGGTGCAGCGCGTAAGGTACTGCTCCGTGAGATAGCTCCACGACGCCTCGGAGTGCAGAAAATTGTCCAGTGTCAGCTTGCCCTGCATCGCCCGCAGGCTTTGCTCCAGAACCTGGGCACGCGATTGGCGTCCGTCGTCGGCCGTATCGCCCTGCGTGCGCAGTTGCTCGTGAAGGTTGCGCACCAGCTTGGCGGTGGCCGCGTCGCCCGATCTGCCGTGTGGCTTGGGCATCGCGTCGTCGCTGAAGAGGTAATGCTCGGTCAGCCCGACCACGTTGGGCGGCATTGCATAGCGGGCCTCGCCATAGTCCTCCCGGCGCGAACCCAGAAAGCACAGGTGGAACCGCAGATCGGGAAAACCGCTGATGATCTGATGCACCCAACTGGACACGCCGCCGGAGACGTAGGGGTATGTGCCTTCAAGCAGCAGCATCACGTCGATATCGGGCTGTGGCCGCGTGCCCATCAAGTTCTCCCCTTGGTGGCTGACCACAGGCGAACGATCGGGAGCATGCGCGGTGCCACTTGCGCGTTGCTGAGTTGGCCCAGGATGGCGCCCACGGCAGAGAAATTGCGGTGCCTCCAGGCCAGCTCGGCTGCGTAGGGTACCCACACGGAGGCACTGGTGTGTTCATCCAAAAGCAGCAAGGTGTCCTGGGCGTTGTCCAGATCGTCCTTGGTCATACTCAGACGCAGGCGCAGCATCAGCAGGGCGGGTTCGTCGGGTTGAGCCTTGAGTCCGAGGCTGGCGTAATACCAGGCCTGGTCAAGCGCGAACTTGCGCAAATCGCCTTGCGCCAGGCCTTGGTAAATAAATTCCATTTGCAGCTCCGCCACATGCAGTGCGGCCCGTGCCAGGACGTTGCCACTGGCGCCCTGGCTTTGAAGCGCATCGAGTTCCCGTTGTGCACCTTGCAGGTCATGGGTGAGGCGCTGCTCCCATTGACTGGCAATGCCATAAGCCAACAGGCGGATTTCCTCGTTGCCGTCTCCCAGCAAACTGCGCAGCAACGGCAGGGCCAGACGCGCAGGCATGTCGCGCAGGGCCAGCACAGCGCGTATGCGTTGCGCGGTCGCCGCTTGGGGATCGGCGGCGATGCGGCCAATCTGTCCTGGGGGCAGAAGGTCCAGTGCCTTGTCCAGACGGGGGTCAATGGCATAGATCTCAAGGCGTGGCGCCTCATGGATCGCATCATCATCCTGCTGACGTTTGGGCCAGGCCATGGCCAGGCGCGACGCCAGCAGCAGGCCTACCACACCCAGGATCGGGAAGAGGAGAGCGAGAAGGAAGACCAGCAGCAGCGAAAGCAGGCGCGGCTCGCGCATCGGCCGGGGAAGGGACCACCAGGCCAGCCAGCTCGCCGCTGCCGAGGCGCCGGCGTGCATGAGGGAGAAGGCCAGGAATCTTGCGTTGCCATGCGAGTTCACAAGCCACAACGCGGCTGTTTCCATCGAGGCCGACAGCAGCAGGAGTTTATAGAACTGAATCACTTCCATGACGTCAGTGCCGCTGCACGCGCTTGTGTAACTCGGCGAAATCTGCGGCGTGCCGTACGGGATAGAAATCAACGCCGAGGGTCTGCTTGGGAATGTCCTTGCGGGCGAGAATCGCCTCGAGCGCCTCGATCATCTCGCGCCTGTAGGCGGTCAGGCTTGCGCCGCTGATGATGGGCATGAGCACCACCAGCACCAGGTGACCCTTCGCGGTTTGCAGGCGCCACCAACTGCTCTCCGGCGGCTGCATGCTCGCAAACTCGTCGAGCACCTCCGCGCTCAGGCGTGCCTCGCCCATCCAAAGGGCGCAGTAGCTGCGCAGGCCGGAGGCGCGATGCAGCGCCCCGAGGTGAGCCCATTCTTGCTGGAGCCCGATGGGCGACTCCGGCCAGACCGCGCGCATGTCTTCCACCAGGAGTTCAAGTTGGGTGAAGTCCGCGTACGAGGAGGCGAGGACCTGAAGCCGCCGCAAGTTGATGTCATCGAAGGCCATGAACGGCATGGTGTGCACGGCCAGCAAAACATCCACCTCCTCAAAGATGTCCACACGCAAGGGGGCTGCGAACACCCACGCGTTGTATTTCGGATCGGACAGCCCCGCTTGTGCGATGTGGGCAATTTCATGCGTCTCCAGGACGTGCTCAATGAGCGGGTGCGTCGTGTCGAGCTCGGGCAGGTGCTGGCCGAGGCGCACCACGAGCCCCCAGCGCTCGGCA
>JAGWOZ010000231.1 GCA_028870715.1 Betaproteobacteria bacterium
GTAACCTCACACACTCGGATTCTGGCCAAACTCTTAATTGCGCCGCGCCCCTGCAATACAGGCCAAAGTCGAGGCAATTTCTGAGGATCGAATTGGCGGTGACAGCCCACTCGAAGGGCTGATGGCGCTTGTTGTAGGCTGCGACGAGATGCTCGGTACGCTGCGCCGCTGTCTTGATGCTAGTGAAGGAGCCACGACGGATGGTTTTGTCAACGATCATATCGAAGAGACGATTAACCTGATTGACCCGGGCCCAACAGCAGGGTGAGATAAAACGTATGTACCAGTGCCAACCTACGAGCCAACAAGCCTTGACCTTGGGATACGTTTGTTTTTGCGATTTAGCGCCGCCTTATGGGGGCAGCCCCCACGAACCGAAAAACCCTCTGACTTCAGACACATCGGTTCTGCAATACGCGTAAGGAGGGTGGATTATCGTGGCGACTTTCAAATGTTGACCGTGGCCGAACACACTGGTGTGGCTACAACCTCGTCGGAAAATTACTGACCCTAATTCGCCTGATATCTCTTTTCTTAATATTTTTGATGAACAACGACCACAAGGGCGCTTCATCTATGCATAAAGACAAAACCGCCATCATCACCGGCATCACCGGCCAAGACGGCGCCTATCTGGCCGAGTTGCTTCTGTCCAAGGGCTACACCGTCTATGGCACCTACCGCCGCACCAGTTCGGTCAATTTCTGGCGCCTTGAGGAACTGGGCATTGCCCAGCACCCCAAGCTGCACCTGGTGGAGTTCGACCTCACCGACCTAGGCTCGGCCATCCGTCTGCTGCAAACCAGCGAGGCCACCGAGGTATACAACCTGGCCGCACAGAGCTTTGTGGGCGTGAGCTTCGACCAACCCCACACCACGGCGCAGATCACCGGTATCGGCGCCTTGAACCTGCTGGAGGCCATTCGCATCGTCAATCCCAAGATCCGCTTCTACCAGGCCAGCACTTCGGAGATGTTCGGCAAGGCGCAGTCCGTGCCCCAGGTGGAAGACACCCCCTTCTACCCGCGCAGCCCCTACGGCGTGGCCAAGCTGTATGCGCACTGGATGACGGTGAACTATCGCGAGAGCTACGGCATCTTCGGCTCCAGCGGCATTCTGTTCAACCACGAAAGCCCGCTGCGCGGGCGCGAGTTCGTTACGCGCAAAATCACCGACGGCATGGCCAAGCTCAAGCTGGGCAAGCTTGGTGTGCTGGAACTGGGCAACCTGGACGCCAAGCGCGACTGGGGCTATGCGAAGGAGTACGTGGAGGGGATGTGGCGCATGCTGCAGGCTGACGCGCCGGACACTTTCGTGCTGGCCACCAACCGCACGGAAACGGTAAGGGACTTCGTCACCATGGCAGCCAAGGCTGCTGGCTTTGCGCTGGAATGGCAGGGCAAGGCCGAACAGGAACGCGGCATCGACACCGCCACAGGCAAAACCATTGTGGCCATCAACCCGAAGTTCTACCGCCCGGCCGAAGTGGAATTGCTCATCGGCAACCCGGCCAAGGCCAAGGCCAAGCTCGGCTGGGAGCCGACCACCACGTTGGAGCAGCTCTGCGCCATGATGGTGGAAGCGGACCTGCGCAGGAATGCGGCGGGGGCTTCGTTTTGATTGCGGTAGCCATCTCCCCGGGGTGGATCGCTGAGCAACACGAGCGGATGCGCCGAAGCGACAGGCCCCGGATGCAGGCCTTCCGCTCTTCACCCAGGTTACGCCAACTCAATTGACGTGTGTATAATACACACCATGAACAGTGCCGATCTGATCAAGCAACTGGAAGCGGATGGGTGGATGCTGCGTGGAACCAAGGGTTCGCATCGCATCTACACCCACCCACACAAGCCCGGCCACATCAGCGTGCCGCATCCCAAGAAGGATCTTGGCGTGGGCTTGAGCCAAAAACTGATCAAGCAGGCCGGATTGAAGAGGAACGCACCATGAACTATCCCATCGCGATTGAAACGGGTGACGACACCCACGCCTATGGCGTGGTGGTGCCCGATCTTCCCGGATGCTTCTCGGCGGGTGACACCCTGGACGAAGCCATCGCCAACGCCCATGAAGCCATTGAGTTGTGGCTGGAAACGGTGATGGATGACGGCGGCACGATTCCGGCCCCGTCCTCGGTGGCCGAGTTGCAGACCCACCCGGAATACGCTGGCTGGATTTGGGCCGTGGCGCCGGTGGACCTGGCCAAGCTGTCGGACCGTGCCGAGCGCATCAACATCACGCTGCCGGCGCGGGTCCTGCGGCGGATCGATGCAGCGGCGCGCGCAGCCGGGGAATCGCGCTCAGGCTATATCGCGCGTTGCGCCGTGATGGGCAAGCGGCAGGCGTAGCCTGCAGGTCGAGAACTGGGGCGTCGAAGGGCGAAACCTTTCCGTTTCGGATCGCCGCGCCAGGCAGCTCTTGGTTTTGACCCTGGAGGCGGATTTGCTCTGGAATGCGGATGGAGCGTCATTACCGTGTGCAACCTATCGATCAAACACTCGTGCTACGATGGCATGATCGTTCAATTTTTTAGGGTTTTGTCATGGAAACCGTCACCGTATCCCCCAAATTTCAGGTGGTCATTCCCAAGCGGGTGCGGGAACAGATGGGCCTGCAACCTGGGCAAAAGTTGGATGTAGTGCAAATCGGTCAGCGTATTGAATTGATTCAACAACAGCCACCACAAGCATTGCGCGGCCTGCTGCGTGGCATCGACACGAAGGTCGAACGCGAGCAGGACCGGGTATGAACCATGTGGTCGACTCGTCGGCGTGGCTCGAATACTTTGCCGATGGACCGAATGCTGAACACTTTGCACCGGCCATCGAATCTCCCGATACGCTCCTTGTTCCGGTCGTCACTTTGTTCGAGGTGTTCAAACGCGTTGCGCAGCAGCGCGACGAAAGTACGGCTTTGGCTTGCGTTGCAGTGATGCAGCAGGGCGCCGTGGTGGACTTGGACGCTGCACTGGCACTGGATGCGGCAAGCCTGAGTTTGCGGCACAAACTACCGCTCGCGGATAGCTTGGTGTATGCCACTGCGCAGCGTGGTCATGCCATGCTGTGGACCCAGGATGCGGACTTCGAAGGCCTGGAGGGCGTTCGCTATTTCGCCAAGCTCTGAATGCGCAAACGAGCTTCACAAGCTCTGTCGCGATGGAGAAAAGATTGATTCAAAAAGTTCTCGTCACTGGTCTGCGTGGTTTCACGGGCCAGCACCTGGGTGCCGCCTTACGGGAGCGTGGTGCGAGCGTGGTGGGCCTGGTGCAGGGCGAACCTTGCGGGAAAGATGATGAAATTGCCTGCGACCTCACCGACGCACAGGCCGTGCGCGCCGCTGTCGCCCGCGTGCGGCCCACGCATGTGGTGCACCTGGCGGCGCTTTCGTTCGTCGGCCATGGCGATGCGCGGGCGTTTTACGACGTGAACCTGTTCGGCACGCTGAACCTGCTGGAAGCGCTGGCGGCCCTGGACGCGCCGCCGCAAAAAGTGCTCATCGCCAGTTCGGCCAATGTGTACGGCACGCCAGGCGTGGAGGTCATCGACGAAGGCGTGTGTCCTGCGCCGGTCAACCACTACGCTTGCAGCAAGCTGGCGATGGAACATATGGTGCGCACCTGGTTCGAGCGCCTGCCCATCGTGCTGACGCGGCCGTTCAACTACACCGGCGTGGGGCAGGACGAGAAATTCCTCATCCCCAAGATCGTGAGCCATTTCAAGCGCCGCGCGCCGTTCATCGAACTGGGCAACCTGGACGTGTCGCGGGACTTTTCCGACGTGCGCGATGTCGTGACGGCCTATGTGGCTCTGTTGGATTCGAACGCGCGCTCGGAAATGTTCAACGTCTGTTCCGGCGAGGCCACCGCCTTGCGGGACGTGCTGCGCCTGATGAGCGAGATCAGCGGCCACGACATGGACGTGCGCGTGAACCCGGCGTTCGTGCGCGCGAATGAAATACCTATTCTGCGCGGCGCATACGACAAACTAGTTGAGGCTGTGGGCTTCAAATCCCGATACACGCTTGCGGACACGCTGGCATGGATGTACGCGGCCGATACGCATGCGGAGGGTGGCGTTTGAAGATTCTGTTCAATACACAATCGCTTTTGCCGCCGCGTACCGGTATTGGTCTTTACACCCAGCACTTGCTCGAAGAGATGTTGCGGCAACCAGAGCTTGAGGCTGTGGCTGGTTTCCTTGGGGGAAGGATTTTTCGAGACTCTTCTCTCTCCCTACAGTTGCAGCAAGGCCAGACCGGCTCCGCCCGTTCGGGTGAAATCGCTTCGCAAAGGGCACGGCGACAGGACCTTGGGAAGACCGAGATCAAGAAGTTCCTACGCGGCATTCCAGGAGCCTATGCCCTACGCCAGGCGCTACGCGAATGGCAGGATGGGCGCGGCATCGCAAAGCTGGCGCGCGAGGGCTTCATTTACCACGAGCCCAACTACGTCCCTGTACGCTATGCCGGTCCGATGGTCATCACAGCGCACGATCTGTCGCATGTGCGCCATCCGGAATTCCATCCGCCTGAGCGCGTGGCTTTTCTGAACAACCATTTACCTGCCGCCCTGCAACGCGCAGATCGTGTGCTGACAGATTCGCATTTTGTCGCGGCGGAGATCGCCGAGGTGTTCGGCACTCCTCTGGAGAAAATTGCGGTCACGCACCTGGGCGCCGATGCGGTTTTCCACCCGCGTAGCGAGGCCGAGGCGGCATCCACGCTTTCGGCCTTCGGCCTGCGTTACCGTGGATTTGTCTTGTCGGTGGCGACACTCGAACCGCGCAAGAATCTTGGCCGCCTGGTCGAGGCTTACGCTGCGCTACCCGATACGCTGCGACACGAATACCCGCTGGTCCTGGTTGGG
>JAGWOZ010000232.1 GCA_028870715.1 Betaproteobacteria bacterium
CAGGCCGAGATCCTCTGTGGCTCCTTTCTGAAATACCAGAATGCTGCTCTGCTTGATGTCGCCCCAGTGGCGATTGCGATCGCGCGCGTCCTGAAACGAGAACAGCGCTTGGTAGAGGCCCGACTGTTGAGAGCGCGCCTTGACTTCGGGTTCAGCCATGAGACACTCGAACGGTACGTCCTGGAAGGTGCTGAGGTCCAGCAGCTCGCGCTTGACTGCGCGCATGAATTCGGGGAACGTTTGGTTCGGGTCGGGTTGCAATTGCAGCGGCAGCAGGTTGTTGAAAAAGCCCATCACGGGTTCGACTTCGGCAATGCTGCGGGCGCGTGTGGGCACGCCGATGACGACGCTGGGACTGTCGGCGATCTGCGCCATCAGTGCGGCATACAGGCCCAGCATCGCCATGTTGAGCGTGACGTCGTTCTCACGCGCGATGGACCGCACGCGCTCGGTCATTTCGCGATCAATGCGCACCCATTCGGTTGCGCCTTCGCCGCTCATGCGCGCGCCGCGGGGCTTGTCGGTGTTTGGCGCATGAGGGACGGGTGCGCCGGCGATGCGCGTTTTCCAGGACTGTATGAGCGAGCCAAAGTCATCGGCTTGCATCCACTGGCGCTGCCATGCGGCATAGTCGGCATAGGTCACGGCTAGCGGTGGCAATAGCGACGCTTCAGGTCGGCCGGCACTGCAGGCCGGATAGAGCGTAGCCATCTCTGCATACAGCAAATCGAACGACCATCCGTCCCAGATGATGTGGTGAGGCATAAACAAGAAGGCATGCTCCTCGGCCGCGAGTTTGAACAACGCCACTCGAAATAGCGGAGCTTCGTGGATGTCGATGGGCTCATCGACGATGGCCTGCATGTGGCGCATAAGCTCGGATTCGCGCTGCGTGTCGGGCACACCGCTAAGATCAATCAGCGGTAAAGTCAGGTCAACCGCCGGCAACACAACCTGTTCATGGCCTTCGCTCGATCGGCGGATGACCGTGCGCAGCACTGGTTGCCTCTGCACCATCGCGCGCAATGCTGCCTCGAGCGCGGCCACCTCGAGCGGCCCGCGCAGCCGATGCGCGGAGGGCGCGTTGTAGGTGACGCGCCCCGGTTGAAGCTCCTCCCTGAATGCGATGCGCTCCTGCTGCGCGGAAAGTGGCGCCGTGATGCGGGCCGGATCATGCGCGATGGCCCGACGCCTACTTGCGCCTTGAGCACGTTCGTGCTCCACCACCGCCGCCAGCAGTTCGGCCGTGGGTGCCTGGAATACTGCGCGCAGGGGCAGATTAAGATCGAATTCGCGGTTGATCTGGGCGATGAGCCGCGCTGCCAGCAGAGAGTGTCCACCGAGAGCGAAGAAGTCGTCGTACACGCTCAGTCCCGGTAGCCTCAGCACGCTTTCCATCGCGGCAACAGTGGCTTTCTCGATCGGATTGCGCGCGCCCACACGCTGATCGGGCTGTCCCACAGCGCGACTCGGCGCAGGCAAGGCGCGACGATTCACCTTGCCGCTGCTCAGCAACGGAATGGCTGGCAGGGGCAGGACGCAGGCCGGCACCATGTAGTCCGGTAACTGGGCACGAAGCGCCTGGCGCAGCGCGTTGCCTTCTAGGGACGAAGCTCCTGTCACGTAGGCAACGATGCGCATGTCGCCGGGCTGATCTTCCCGTGCGACAGCAACGGCCTGACTCACGCCAGGCAACGCCAGCAATCGGATTTCGATCTCGCCGAGCTCGATACGGTACCCACGAAGCTTGATCTGATCGTCGATGCGGCCGAGATAGTCCAGCGCGCCATCGCTGCGCCAACGGGCCACGTCACCGGTTTTGTAAAGTCGTCCACCGGGGTTAAACGGATCAGGCAGGAAGCGCTCGGTGGTGAGGTCGGCGCGCGACACGTATCCCAGCCCCACCTGCACGCCGCCGATATACAGTTCGCCAGCCACGCCGATCGGCAACGGGCGCAGCCCAGCGTCGAGGACGTGCAACTGGGTGTTGGCGATCGGCGCGCCGATGGGTACGCGTTGCGCAGAGTCGTCAGGGCGACATTCCCAGCTGCTCACGTCGACTGCAGCTTCGGTCGGTCCGTAGAGGTTGGCTAGCCGGGCTTGGGGCAACACCGCAAAAAAACGTTCGGCCAGTTCGCGCGGCAGCGCCTCGCCCGAGCACACCACTCGCCGCACCGATGTACATTGCGTCGCCGCGGGCTCATCAAGGAAAAAATGCAGCATCGACGGCACGAAGTGCAGCACGTCGATGCGTTGGCGTTGCACGAGCTCGGCCAGATAGGCGCTGTCGCGATGGCCGTCGGGTTTGGCCACGACCAAGGTGGCCCCGACCATCAGCGGCCAAAAGAATTCCCATACAGACACGTCGAAACTGAACGGTGTCTTTTGCAACAAGCGCTCGCCCGGCTCTAGCGCATAAGCCTCCTGCATCCACAGTAGCCGGTTAACGATGCCACGATGACTGTTGATAGCACCCTTGGGGCGTCCGGTTGAACCCGACGTGAACAGCACGTAGGCCGGATCATCGGGTACGCCGAGCAGCTCGATCTCTTCCAAGCTGACACCGAGCTCTGGCGGCGCAACGTCGAGGGAAATCGTGGGCAAATCGGGACCAAACGCGGCGGCGTGTCTGTCGCGATCCGGCGTGTGTGCCAGCAGAATGCCGAGCTTTGCGTCGGCCACCATGTCAGCAAGCCGGGAGGTGGGTAGGGAGGGCTCGAGCGGCACATAGGCGGCACCACTTAAACATACCCCGAGGAGGGCGACGGTCAGTTCGATTCCACGCGGCGCGCATACCCCAACGAGTACGCCGGGCCGTGCGCCATGGGTGCGCAGCTTCCGCGCCAGAAAGCTTGCGCGTGCGAGCAACTGGCCATGAGTCAAAGCCTGACCCTCGAACACCAACGCGGTGGCTTGCGGGTTCCGCCTCATCCCTTGCACAAGCACGTCGCTCAGACGCAGGTGTTGAGGATAGGCGCGCCGAGTGGCATTCCATGCCGCAAGAAGGCGCAGTTCGTCATCGGGCGGTACAAGCAAATCGGCCAGACTGCTACCAGGTCTGGCAACAGCGCCCTGCAGCGCGCTGCGGTACAGATGGAGCCAGCGCGCAATCGTCGCCTGCTCGAAGAGTGCCGTTTTGTATTGGCACTCTAGAAGAAGGTGGTCTTTCTCTTGGGTGACGTTGAGATAGAGATCGAAGTTTTCTGCGCTGCGCGGGTTGGACGCGATCTGCGAGCGCAGACCAGTGGGGGCGAATCGGGAGGGATCGATGCGCGTGTCGAGATTGAATAAAACCGAGACCAGCGGTAAGCGGGAAGGATCGCGCGGAACCTGCAGGTGCTGCAATAAACGACCGAAGCCAGCGCTCTGGTGCTCCTGTGCATCGAGAACCTTGCCGCGCACCTGCTGCGCATACCCGGCAAAACTATGTTCGACATCGACGTGCAGGCGCAGCGGCAGCAGATTGACGCAGTGACCGACCAAATTCCGCAAGCCGGTCGCCGCTTGGTCCGCGCTGGAAACGCCGACGACTACGTCGCTCTGGCCAGACAAGCGTGCAACCATGGCGCCATACATCCCGAACAGGAGCGCAAAAAGGCTCAGCCCCTGGCTGGCGGCAAGCTGGCGCAGCGCAATTGTTTCATGCTCATCGATGCGAAGGTCCTCGCGGCGAGAGGCAAAACTGCGCTGTTGCGGGCGCGCGGCGTCAATGGGGAGCTCTAAGGAGGGGGGCGTCGGAGTCAGCTCGGCGATCCAGTACTGCACGTCGGCCTCGAGATGGCGATTTTGGTCCTCCCGAGTTTTCTCGACTGCATATGTGGCATAGCTTTCCGCAGGCGGCAGGACTCGGGACGATCCGTCTGAATTGGCCTGCACCAGAAGGACCGGGAGTTCCTCGAGGAGCACGCCGAAGCTCCACCCGTCGCACACGATGTGGTGCGCAGTGAGTACGAGCACCGCGTGTTCATCGGCCAGCTGCACGAGCTGAGCGCGCAGCAGGGGGCCGTGTTCGAGGTCGAACGGGCTGTCGACGTCAGCCTGGATGTGAGCTTGCAGCGACTCATCCTTCTCCGCACTCGACAGCGCAGAGAGATCGTGCGCAGGCAGGTCGATTTGCACGGTTTCGGCAATGAGCATTTCCTGACCGTCTGCGCTGAAGGTGGCGCGCAGCGCGTCGTGGCGGTCGGTGAGTGCTTGCAGCGCGGCGCGCAGCGCTGGCCAGTCAAGCGGGCCACGCAGGTCGACGCGCACAGACTCGTTGTAAGCCAGGCTGGCTTCGGTTCCGAGCTGACAGGCTAGCCAAATCTCGCGTTGCGCTTCGGTGCTCGGTACGACGCGAGCTAGTGGCGTCGCAGCAAACGGGTCGTAATCGACCGGGGTGGCGCTGGGGTGCATAGGTTGGCTGGACATGGGCTTCAGGCTCCCACCTTCAGGTATTGCGCGGGGTTGGCAGGGTCTGGCACGTACCACGCGGCCTTGCCCGTGGGGTCGCGGCCCAAGCGCGCGCCAGGCACAGGAGGTTTGTTCGCTTCGAACGCCACGCTCACGGGGGACGCGCGACGCGGCAGAAATTCGGATTCCTGCAACTCCCGCACCGAATCCTTGAACGCGGATGCGATGAGGCGAATGTCAGCTTCGCTGTGCGCGGTCGTGAGAAAGCACGGGAAGTTGTCGAGGATGTGCACGCCGCGGCTGCGCATCATGGCGAACAGCAAGTCTTGCAGCGGGTGATCTTCGAGCCAGGCCACGCGCCAAAGCGAAGCAAAATGGCGGATTTCGAGCGGCGCACCGACTTCGCGGCAGAAAGCACTGAGTTCCTCGGCCAATGCAGTAGTGGCCGTGTTGAGCTTCTCC
>JAGWOZ010000020.1 GCA_028870715.1 Betaproteobacteria bacterium
TGCGCTTCGATGATGCGCTGAGTCACGCCAGAGCCGTTGCTGGGTTGGGCCACTGCAATCGGGCTGCCCATCTTGTCGATGGCAACGACAAAGGGCTTGATCTTGCTCTGCGCGCCGATGTAGGCCACACCCGCTACGGCGACGGACGCCACGGCAAGTGCGGCAATGGCGGCGATGCGCCAGGACTTGGCGCGGGCGATCTGGTCGCCGTAGCGCTCGTCCCACTCGCGGCGGGCATTGAGGTAAGGGTTGGCTTGAGCCATGTCGGGTTCTCCTTCAAGGATGGGAACTGCTTGAGTGGATATACGCAGGGGCGGCACGGCGTGAGGACGCGGGGCGGATTCCCCAGGCGCGCTGCAGATCGAGGCCGACAGTCCAGCCGAGTTCTGATGAGCGGCGAAGGCTGCGCACAAAGTGATGCACGGCCTTGTTTTGTGGCGGCGGCACTTTCGTGCGCGCGGTGATGGGCGGGCTGCTGCTGGACATTTCGGCATCTCCGAATGTGTTGGGATGCTGGGATATACGCAGGGGCGGCAGATCGGTGATCAGAACGTCAGCGCGTAGCCGATGCGGTACTCGGCAGTCCGGATGTGCAGACCACTGTCCTGGCTGATCGGCAAATTCATCAGTCGCGCGCCGACGGTCAGCGCGCCAGGGCCAAAGCGCAGGGAGGCGCCGATGTCGGCTGCGGTGTAGAGCCCGCCGATGGTCGGGCGCTGCGTGTATTGGGTCGCGAAGTTGCGGCCAAACTCGAACGCAGCATGTAGCGAGACATCCGAGGTCGGCGCGTACAGATAGCCGATGCGCGCGCCGGCGTAGCCGCTCGCCATGCGCCAGCCGGGGCCGTCATGGAAGTAACTGCCGCTGTAGTCAATGCGGGTGTAACCCGTCACCAGGCCGGGCTGAATGGTTCCGATTGCCAGTGGCAAATTTCCGTTGATGGCAACGTGGGCGTCCGTGTCGCTCGCCGCTTCGCGTTTGCCGTGGGTGACGCTGGCGGTGAGGTCGTATCCGTCAGGTAGCTCGGCTTGCGCGGCCAGGTGCAGCGCGGGCACGCTCGACGACAAACCGTTTCCGGTGTTCAGGCTGACGTTGGCGTAGCCCACGATCAGGGTGGCGGCGTGGGCGGTGGCGAGACTGGCCGCGAGCAGGGTTGCGGCTGCGAGGGTTGCTGTGGTGGTGCGCATGATGGCATGTCCAGGTAAGGGAGATGCCGGGATATGTGCAGGAGCGGCATTCTTTCTTGCCCCTGCCGTTGAATTGCGCCGCCGCAGGCGTTCTCACCTGGCTGCGTATTCCGATAACCTGCTCACGATAACCTGCGCGCCAAAATAGCAGTGCGTGCCGAGTCAAGCATCCCGTACAGAAAACGGCAACTGCTCACACCCCACTGCGCTGGCGACCCGCTCGCAGACATGAAGCCTGGCCTCGACCACTTCCCGACTCGCTGTGAACAGATCGGCTGTGCCGTCCCGGTGGGCTTGCATGGCAATCTGGTGACAGATCTGAATGGGCAAGTGCATCGACTGGCTGAGCACGGCCCAGACTTGCTGGAAGCTCACATCATCGGCGTTGTGGATGACCAGCGTTTTCATCATGGGCCGCTGAAGTTCAACCTCGTTGTTGGTGGCGTCGAGTTCGTTCATCGGATTCTCCTGATCGGTTGAAGGGGTCGCACACTCAAGGCTGCGAGGCAGAATCTGGCGAGAACTGGATGCCCGACATCGGGCAATGGATGACCCCATGCAGCACCACATGCTGTCCAGCAAATTGCTGCAGGATGAGGCTGTCGCCGACCTCTGGGTTCCACAACAACACATCCTGGACAGCGCCCTCGCCACAAGGCGAGATGAACGGCCGGTCGGTATGGATGTAGGTGTAGCGGCCTGCTGCGAACTTGCCATGACCGATGGCGATCATGCCCGTCAGGGCCAAGTCCTTCCCCTCAACATGCGTCAGTTCTCCCGTCGTTGCTGCAGAGGCGGAAGCAGAAGCGGATGCCGCGGCCGTCTGCGGCGCGGAAGCGGTTGCGGCGACAGACTGTGGCGGTGCAGATGCCACACCGCCAACAGACTGCGCCGGGAATCGCACGATCACATCCTGTCCGTCCACATGTACCTGCATCGTCCAGGTGGCGGGATTGAACTGTGCCGTGCTGACTTCGAACACCGCACCATCGGTCAGCGTGATGCCGGGATTCACATCGCTCAGCGCTTTGGCGCTGGCCTGGATCTGCGCGGCATAGAAGCTGGAGGCTTCCAGATCGGCGTCGTAGCGATGCCCCTGCGCGTCGAGCAGATGCAGGCTGGGCACGGCAAACGCTGAAATCGGCGCTGACGAGCGGTTGGCGTAGCGCCAGGCCACGGCGACATACTCCGCCCCAGCGGGCGCCGTGCTGGTTAGCAAGTCGCCCACGCTGTGCTTCACCGTAGCGGAAGTGAGGGTGACGTGAAACCGTTGGGTGGCGAAGGTCTCACCCACTTGAAAGGCGGGAGGTGTGGAGGATGATGCCGCTACCGCGGGCAACGACCCTGCAGCCACTGGCTCGTGTGTTTGTCCGGTTGACGCTACCGCCGTTGAGGCGCTCGCAGCCGTCTGGCTGGCGCGATGCCCTGGTTTGCTCGCGAGCACGATGACCAGCAAGCCCACCCCCACCGCTCCAACCGCACCCAGTATCTTCCCCCACTTTCCACCCCGGCGCGCGGTGATGACCACAGGAGCCAAGGACGATCCAACAGGCTCTGGTTTGGTGCCGAGCGCAGCGAACAGACCACCCACCAGCGCCAACACCATGCAGACGGCCACCATGGTGCCGCCCAGAATGGCACCGCCCAGCGCGCTCAACGTCAGCAGCACGCCTGCCGTGCGCGTACGCGCACCCAGACTCACGGCACCGAAGATGATGGCGAGAAACGCGAATGCCAGTCCGCCCCAGCCCAGGCCGATGACCGTACCTGCGCCGCTCGCCTGGAACGCGCCGCCCACGCCGCCGATGAACAAGGTGAGCAATGCGGCGAACACGCCGAACACGCCCCCGATGATGCCCAAGATACCCCCTGCTTTTTTCATATGGAACTCCGGTTGCACTGCCTTGGATGTCAGAGCGCGGTGCTGGTCGCCAGACCAATGCAACCTCGCGTGCTCGAACAGATGGAAGCAGTGATTGTGGGCGCATGGTGCGACGGAATACGTCGCCACCAGTCAAGCCAGCGACACAGCACTCGCTGCGCCACACCCTTACAGCTTCACAAGGTGCGGCGGCAGGCTGGGGTAAACACGGGAGGAAAGTAATCGGAACAAGCGGCCTCCGGCTGAGTGCCGAAGCGTCCACCCTGCCAACGTCAAACGCCGTAGAGATCAACGGCCAGGGCGATGCGCGCGGCAATCGCGTTGCGCAGAGACATCGGCGCCTGAACGACTGCGTCGTCGGCATGGCTGAGCAGCCACCAGTGGAGCTGCCAGGTGTCTTGCACCGTGGCGTGGAGCGTGCATAGACCGTTGCGCGCCTCGCTCACGGTCTGGTCAGCGGCCAGCGGGGTCTCCCGAAGCACGGCGGCCAGAGATTCGGAGAGGCGCAAGCGCAGGCGCAGCGGTTTGCCCGCACCGAACTGCAGCGCGCCCGAGGCGATATAGGTATCCACATCGAAGCCTTCCGGGCGTCTTGCCGCAGCCTCCAGTGCGACGGCGCGACGCAGACGGTGCACGGCGTACAGGCGTATGTCGGGATAGTCGAAGGCGGTGGCCGCCAGGTAGCTCACCGGGCCGCGCTGCATCAGCGCCAAGGGGTGCAAGGTCAGCACCTGCGTCTCGCCTACCCCCGCGCGAGCGTATTGGGCCTCAATCTGCACTTCGCGCAACAAGGCGTCCTGCACGACCTCCAGCACACCGTCTGCCAGTTGCGGCGGCAGCAGGGGCAGCGTCGCGGGGACGGTGCGCACTTTGTCGGCCCAGCGCGCCTGGGCGTTGCCGGGGGCCAGTTCCGCCAGCTTGGCGCGCGCCTGCTGCAGCCGTGGTTCGATGGCCTGCAACAGGGCGGCGGGCAATAGGGGTCGCAGGGCGTCTTCGACCAGGCGCAGTGACAGCGCATCACTCAGGCTCAAACCGGGTATGTCGAGCGACTGCCCGGGCATCCAGTGCCAACCATAGGGGTCGCCCTTGTCGTTGCAGGTAAACCCAAACAGGCGCGCCAGATCGTTGAGATCGCGCTCCACCGTGCGCTTGGTCACGGCGTAGCCGAGGTCGGCGAGCCGGGACGTCAACTCAGCGGCGGTGATGCCGGGCGGCCGAGTCGGCAGCAGCTTGAGCAATTCCCACTGACGCGCAAGCGTCTGGTTGGCTTCGGCTTTGGGCATGAGGTCGAATGCGATCAGCGGCTTGTTGGTGCAGAAGCCGTGAGGAAGCGGTGCAATCGCAACACCGCTTCCCCAACCGCTTTTCCCTTGATCGGCATGAAGTTCCGATTCCTTGCGGTATTGGTAAATTGCAAACGGTCGATCAGACCTTCAGACAGGCGCATGGCCAGGCCGCTCAAGCAGTATCCGTTCCCGCTGCTCTTGTGCCTCTCGCATCCGGCCAGCAGAAGCCTGGAGTCGCTGCTCAACAAACGCCTGCGCGTCACTGAGCGTCTGCGAGAAATACAACGTCTCCCGCCCAGCAAACACGTGATAGCCCGAGCAGATTTCCTCGAAGCTGAGTACGCCGCGCTCGCCACGGTTTTCTTCGTAGGAAACGATGGCGTAGATGACATAGAGCATTGCGCCAGTGAGGGGTTTGAGGGTGAAGGTAGTCATTTCAATTTGATCCCTCATTTTGATTTTGGGCATTTTGGGCTGAAGTCCGGTGCGGCTTTGATGAGACCTTGACGAATGCTTTCATCGCTGATGCGATCCCAGTGCTCTGGAGGCAAGAGCGTTCCAAAGAGACTGGCATCAAAATCCATCAGTCGGCGTTCCACGCGACCCCATTGAAAAGCGTCGTAAGTCCCCTCAAAAAGAAGTTGTTTGACCTCAATGAACGGAGGTTCACCACGCTCAGATGGGGCGGCAGCAAGCCATTTTTTGGCCATCTGTTCCCAACAACTTCCCTTGCGATCGACGCGACCGATCTGCTGCTCCAAGATGGCCGGATTCCATTCGGCGTGAAACTGGACGACAACTCGACAAGCCTTATGCAGATTGAGCCCTTCGCGTCCGACTTGGCTTTGCGCAATCAGCACCTGCGGCGAATACCCGCTGTTGAAAGCAGCCTGGAGATAGCGCCTTGTTTCCCAGCGTGTATCGCCTTGGAGCAGTCGAGCATGGAGGCTCTGGCGACTGTCGACATCTTCGGTGAGTACCCGAAGTGCATCGAGAGCACGGGTGGCCTGTTTGTCATCTTCTGTTTCAGTGCCTGGTTCGCTCAGAAAGGGGCTCAAGCGCTCATCGAAGAATTTCTTTGCCATCTCCTTGAAACGCTCACGCTCAGTGATCTCGGCTGGAGCGAGGCCCTCTGTGAGAACAACCTCCAAGACGTACCCGAGGAGAAGGTCTACGAGCGCCGAATCAAGTTTGCCGTCCTCCGTTAAGCCGCCAAGCAGTGACTGGTCACTGCGCCATGCCTTCACTTCCTCTACTGCACGCTTTCTAACCCTTTCTCGCAGAGGTTCGTATGCCTTGTGGCTCTCTTCCAGCATTTGCAACATCGTGTCGCAGTTGCCTTCTTTCAAACGATCATTGAGTGCGTTTTCAACGCGCAATCGGTTAAGCTGGCGAAGCGCGATTTTGCACAGCGCCGCATCGCGGTGAACAGCATGCGCAATCGGCCTGCCGGCATCGGCAGCGCGCAGCGCATGCCGCACGTTGAGCACGTCACGCAATAGCTTGAGGGGACCGAGAAACACCCCGAAGACAAGCACTTTCTCCTGCTGCAACGTCCAATATTCGATCTCTTTCACGGCGGAGGTGATGCGCGGATGGTCGGCGTCGGGGTTGAAACCGGAACCGGCCGCGTCGTTGCGCCCTTCGCAAAGCTTCCGAAACCAATACGCCGTACGTGCGATCTTGTCGCGTGTCGGGCCGCTGATGCCTTTTGGCCAAGCCTCAGGAATCAGGTTCTTGCCTTCCCCGCATAGGTCCGGGCTGAAGTGCCCAGCCGACAGCTTGGTGTATGCGTCGCGCACAGCGTGTGGCCATCCCTCAGTATCCTGGCGCGTCAGCCCAATCGCGCTTTTGCTCATGCATTCGGCAGCAAAAAGTATGTCCATCCAGCGTGTGCGCTGTTCCGCCGAATCATCCCAGCCAATTGGTATGGACTGCATGCGCCGATGAGGATGAGGCTTGCCATTCTCCGGACCTTGGCTTGAACTGAATTCTCTGATGATGCCATCTTCATTACGTCTGCGCCGGGTTACAAAGGGTTCGAGTACCGCTTGAAACTGCGTTGACGCCGCGATCAGGCAATCAAGACGTGCCGATTCGTCCGGAGCGATTGAGGCATTGCTCGTTGCCTTCTGAAACTCTTCAATCGCCTTGACCTCTGTCTCGCCCACGCCGCAGCGCGCGCGGTTGAGAAGGTCAAGCCACTGCGACAGATCGAGTTCCATCGGCGTTGCCGTGAGGCAGAGCCGCCGCCCCGCGTCGGGCTGCCGCAAAATGCAATCGATCAGACGCGAGAGCACCGAGCCCGAAACGGCAGCGACCTGGTCACTGGATCCAATAATTTCGCTTCTGCTCTTGTGCGCTTCGTCGATGACGATGAGGTCGAATTCACCGAGCCAGTACCCCAGGAGACGTTCGACAACTTCGCGTCCTCCGTTTTGTAGTTCGCTGGCCAACGGATTGTTGTCACCGTTGCGCCGGTAATGTGGTAACGCTTCCAGTCGATTGCGAAGCGCTGCTTTGTCGGCGCCATCAAATCGGGCAGCGATCTCTTCAGAAATTCGTTGAATCACTTCGTGCGGATCGTCAAGCAGCTTCCCGGCCTGTGTTCGGCGATCTGATTGTTTCGACTTTGACGATAGTTGCGCGAGGACGTAGGACGGGAGAGCGACACGCCATTCGGCAAGGTTTTTCCCCTGGCGTACTTGCGGCGCGCGAAAACCATGAGAGATCAACAGCCACTCTGGCTTCTTCGGATTTGGGGTAATGTCCTTCCACTTGTCCGTCTCGATGAGGTCTTTTGCTTTCTCGATGAAGTCGCTGACCGAAGTGAATGTTTTGGCTAGCGGCATGCCCAGCTTTTTCGCCTCGTCCTGCCATTGATGCAACAAGCCATGCGGAACGACGACCGCCGCACGACCATTTGCCATCAGTACGGCGTGAACCACGGCACAGGCGATGCGGGTCTTGCCAGTGCCAACCTCGTCGGCCAGCACAAGGCCGGTTTTCGGCAGTCGACTGGACATCCAGTCCAGCGAGCATCGTTGTCCAGCATCAAGGAGCGGGGCCTTCTCGGCAGCAGCGCTGCTCTCAATAGCCCGCAGTTCCTTAACCCAATCATCCCATGAGAAGGTCATTGCAAATCCCAAACCGTTGACAGTCTGTCAAGAAGTTCGGTGTAGCAACGGTGCTGTTCGTCGCTCCAACTTGATGGACAAAGTTCCTTGTTTTTGAGGTGCGCAAAAATATTGAGCCCATGCTTCTTCCAGTTTTCAATCACATTCTTCGGGAATGATGCGCGGAACATCCGGTCGAGATGATCGAGCCAGTCGTCGAACATCCCATCTGGTAATGCCGACTGCAGCGCGGCAACCCTTTCGATGAGTTCGGCTGCTTCGTGCAGCGCATAGCTCTTGGTTTGTTGTGCTTGCGCCTGGCCCATGATTGGGCCTTTGGCGTCGCCTTCTACGATCTCAGTGTCTTCGTCTTCGTCCAAGTCTTCGGTTTGACGAATGGGAAAGTCAAGAAGTGCATCCAGAGCTTCTGCAAAGTTCTCGCAGGGCTTTGGTTGCCAGCCGACGCGCCCGGCGGAATCCACGACGGGCACGCGCCACGGCTCGCCCTCCCTGAACACGTCGAGCGCGGCCGGGGTCTCGTTGTCCTGCAGCGGGACGTCGTCCCCTCTTTTCACGTCGAACCAGCCGCGGCCCGTCCAGCAGATGCTCACGCGCGACTCGGTCGAGACGTCATCGCGCCAGAGCAAGCGTAGATGTCGGGATGGCGTAGTCTCGATCGTCGCCGAGAGGATCGGCGGTGCTTCCAGGATGGGCTGCGTGTCCGGCGCGTCGCCCACCTGAACGATGGCCCACTCCTCGTCGCCAACGGTCTCGGCTTCGTCCGACCAGAACAGCCAGCGCTCAATCGCCTCGCCATCGAGCCGTTCGTCGACCGCGAAGACCACGCCGGTCTCCACGTTCCCCTTGGCCATCCCGCCGTGCGTGAGGATGCCGCGGCGCGAGAGGTTGCCGGACCCGAGATAGAGCCATCCGTCGCTCGCGTGGCCGGCGCGGAGATGGCCCACGTAGACGAACTTTGCGTGCAACAGTCTGTTGTGGCCGAGCGCGTCACAAGGGTGGACGAGTTCCCAGCCTTCCGTGTCGCCCCCCTTGGCCCAGGCCGCCACCGCGCCGGCATTGTCGGGCTTGACAAGCGCCACGCGGCGCGGGCTCTTGGTGAACACGCCCAGGCCCTCGAGCTTACTGAATATGTCGGGCTTTCCCGCCTCGGTGGACGGCTCCTCGTAGAACCCCGAGCCGCAAAGCAGTAGATTCTTTTTCGACTTGCCGATCCCGCTGCGAAAGCGCTCGCGGATCTGGTCGCACAGACACTTGTCGAGCGAGTGGATGAAGCGCGGCTTGCGGTTCGCAGGAGCAAGCGAAGATGCCGCCGCGAGGAGCACGTCGAGCCGTGCGGTCAGCTTGCGCTCCTTCACCGGGAGCGTCTGCTCATCCCGATGGAAGCGCCGTGCGAGGAGTGTCTCGACGAACGCTCCCGCCGCTGCGACGTCGGCGCGATCCTCGACACGGGCGCTGCCGACGAGCGGAAGATCGACCACCCACACGAGCTCGAGCTGCTGTCGCGCCGAGGTGTAGGTGTAATTGGCCGTGAGCACGGCGAGCCGAAGATGGACGGGCGCGCCCGTCCGGCTCGGGGCGAACGCCATCAGCGCGACCTTTGCGTGCAAGAGCGAACCATGATCGACCTTGCGCGGCTGGAACTCGTGGAGACCGGGGATGCGCCCGGGCAGAAAGACCTTCTGCCGCGACGACGACGCGTGCCCGTCCAGCATCAGGTACACGAGCACGTTGCCCAGCTCCAAGCGCTGCCTTGGCCAGAGCCCCGTGAATCGCTGCACGGCGTCCTCGAGGAAGTCCTCCGCGCCGGTCATGGCGACAAGAGCGGCGCTGTGCCCGACCATGCCCTCGGGTGGCACGAAGATGTCGAGCAGCGTTTCGGCGCTCATCGCGCACCTCCCTGCTTGGTGTCGTGCAGAAGCGCGTGGAAATTCGCGATGCGGAACGTTCGCCCGGCCCGATCGGGCTCAATACTCGACGCGCCGTCTTCGAGGTCGCTCGCTTCATCGGTGCCGTTGACGATACGGAACAACGAACCGCGGGTGACGGAGTCGTCAGCAAACCCGAGCACTTCGCCAGAGCGTCCAGCGAGAAAACGAATCACTCCCTCATCGTCGCCCGCAGCGACTGCGTCTGCGAATGACCGGCTCGTTGCCTCCTTGACGGCCGCCGTATTCGCCTTATCGATGTAGTTCTTCGAGGCATCCTGAAGCTTCTTGATCGATTTCTGGATGGCAGAGTCGCTGCCCAGCTTCGTGAGCTTCACATCGCCGCGCTCGGGCTCGACAGCACGAGTCAGGCTCGCAACAGCATCACGTGCACGGTCGAGCATGGCGCCGAAGGCGCGTGCGGCCAGCACCATGTCAGCCTGGGCGGCACGTCCGGCTTGACGCAGCCGCTTAACGACGGTCTTTTCGATATCAGGCAGATCGGCATCAACTTCGAGAGCTTGAGCAAGAAATTTCCGCGTCTCACATTCCGGGGATTTCACCCCCAGTAGCCGTGAGCGAACTATTTCGCACTCTTTCTTCGTGGCGCTCTCGGGGGAGAGCGCCACGAGCAGTGTTGTCGGCTGGCTGGGAACTGTATTTCGATTTTCAATCCATTCGCGTAACCAAGACCCAAGAGTACCCCTACCTTGCCCTACGCGCTGATCGAGAAATTCCTGAGCTAGGTCCTGCCCGATGGGCTCCAATTCAAATTGATCAAAGCGAGTGCCCTGCGCAAAGCACAGTCCCTGAGTGCTTCGAATGGCTCGCATGGCGGTTTGGCGGTGTGTGTTGCGAACATAGTTTGTCACCTTGCGCAGTTGCGAAAACGCCCATGGATCACCGTCGTTATCGCGGCCAAACGCACGCCGTCCGAGAATCCGAGTTGATTTACTGTCGCCGTGCATGAACTCCAGTTTGCACGCCAGCGCCTCGATTCCGTAGCAGATTTCCGCGGGGCGAAGCCGCGAGATTCCGAGTGTTTTGTTCAATTGCAAGGCGGCAAGGGGCCAGGAAAGTTGGCGTACGAACCAGACGTTACCGATGCCCGGCACGACCTGATCACGGAAATAGAGATCGGCTGATCGAAGTCCGAAATCCAGGCTCAGGCGTTTCGCTGTCAAAGCGCTTGGTGCGGGGGAGAACCACTGAGAAGTACTGCTTGCAGTCATGGTTTTTGTCTTGTTGATGAACCTATTGGTCATGATTTCAGTGATTTCCTTCGAACTTTCGGACCATGGATACCAGCGCCCCCGTGTCCCGCTCGCAGTACTTGAGCAGCGCCTGCCGCGTCGATTCTCGCTGACTGTCCGACATTTCCTGTAACAAAATGCGCTGAAACGCCTCCTGCGCCATCATTCCATTCGCCACTTCGAGGTCGTCATAGGCAAGATCGGGGGCGATGGTGGGCAACACAGCCTTGAGGGAGGTGGAGCCCCTCATGGCGGGGTGGTAGTAATGCTTGCGGAACAAGGGCAGTAAATCTTTGATGCGGGCGATGAGGGCGTTGATGCGCGGGGCGAGCGCGGGATACAGCGTGGCAAGTTCACGCAGGCGGGGTTTTTCGAAGGTTTCGTTCCACACCAGCACCGGGCCGGTGCGGCCCACGGCGTCGAGCAGGGTGGTGGCGAACTCATAGCGCGGGTCTTCGCGGCCTTCCGCCAGAAACTCGTGATGCGTGACGCGCCCGTCGCGCGTCTGCCGGTGGCAGGACCACTGAAACACGATCTGCTGATAGGGCCGGGGGCCGGGCCAGATCGGCACGGCTGGGTTCAGACTTTCGAAGTCCATAAAGACCCGTGGGTAAGCTAGTTCGCGCAGAAGTTGGGGCAGTTGCGGCTCGACCACGGCTTTGCCACTGCGCGTGGCCTTCCAGACTTGCAGATGGCGCGGCTTGCTCAGGCGGCCCTTGGGCACGTCGCGCAGGTCGCTGTAGCCTTCGGCGCGCAGTTGCGCAGGGAGGTTTCCGCCGTGGGGCAGGATGTCCACCGGATAGCCCTCGGTCGGAGGAATGCAATGCGCGGTGAACGGGCAATCAAAGGGGGCATGACACTGTGGCCCCGGTTCGATCTTCGGCGCCTTTTTGTTCGACAGGGTGTTGCGGGCGGCGGCGATCCACTGCGGCACTTCTGCACGAAGCTCGGCCACATCGCGGGTGATGTCCTCCTGGCGCAGCAAGCCGGCATAGCGGTCCTGACCCGGGTAGACGAAGGCGGTGTCGATCACGGCGAGGGATTCGGCCACCACGGGCACGCCCGCCTCACGCAGCACCCAGCTCTGAATGGCGGCGTCTTCGACCTGGTAGTCCTTGCGCGCGCTCGATGACTTCACCTCGATCAGGTGCCAGCCGCGCGGCAGCGGGGCCAGCACATCGGCACGGACCAGCACACCGTCGTGCTCCGCCGTGGCCTCGAACAGCACACGCCGGGGCTTGGCGGCCAATTCCTTGCTGGTTTGGCGCAGGGCTTCGCGCAGATCTTCGGCGTCGATCAGCACGCCCTCGGGGATCATGTCACGCGCCAATGCGCCGACGGTGTTGCCAACGGCGAAGCTCGCTTGATTCGCCGAATCATCCAGCAATTCCGGTCGATGAATCTGCAGCCAGAGGCGTTTGGGGCATTGGCGGTGGCTGATGATGCGTGATTTGGACAGTCCAGGCGACATGGTGGCGTTCTCGATTTGGGGGAGTGCAGCGAAGAGTTGAAACCGTCTTGAGCGTATCTGCTGGCGTAGGAGCGGCGGCCTCACACAAACCCCAGCACTGCTTTCGGGGCGTCTTTCAGGCCGCATTCGTCGGCCAGCGCCCGCACCAGGGCGGCGGCATCCGGCAGGGGCCCGAATCGGTGACGACGGGTGACGGCGGCGAAGTCTCCTGGCGTCAGGCTGGGCAGGCGGGCGACGGCGCGTCGCGCCTCGTGCGAGCAGTCCATCCCCAGTTGTCGGCAATGGGCCAGCAGCAGAGCCCGAGCCTGCTGGGGGCGCAGGTAGTCGAACTTGGCTTTGAGGTCAAAGCGCCGCAGGGCCGCCGGGTCCAGCCCGTCCATCAGATTGGTGGTGGCGATGAACACGCCGTCATACGCCTCCATTTGCGTGAGCATCTCGTTGACCTGGGTGACTTCCCAGGAATGGGTCGCGCCGCGCCGTTCCTGTAGAAAGCTGTCCACCTCGTCGATGAGCAAGACGGCACGCGCGGTCTGCGCCTCGCGAAAGGCCTGCGCGATGTGTTTTTCACTCTCGCCTAGCCACATGCTCAGCAGATCGGAGGCGCGTTTGACCAGCAGAGGACGGCCCAGCCGCTGCGCCAGCCAGCGGGCATAGGCGGTCTTGCCGGTGCCCGGCGGACCGTAAAGGCACAGGCGAGCGCTGCCCGCCTGCGCAATGCCGTCGGCCAGCGCGGCCAGGTCCGCATCGGCATGAATGAAGGCGGGGTCGTAGGTTTCGGGCAGGCGGTTGGGGTCGAGCGCCTTGACGGGGGGATGACCCTGAGCCTGCAGCGTGTTGTTCACCAATTGCAGCAGGGCCGTGCTGGCCTGACCCTCGGGCAGCCGATGTTCAATGGTCTGGAGCACGGATGCCGCACGGGTGAGTACCGCGGGCGCCATCTCGTGGCTGGACGCCAGGGCCTGCAAGGTGCTGGCGTCTGCGAGTTCCCCGACGCAGGTCGCAGCAATCTTCTCGCGCACGCGCTGCGGCGGCACGGGCAACTCCAGCGCGAAGTCGAAACGGCGAATGAAGGCGGCGTCCAGCCTGCCGATGGCATTGGTCAGCCAGAAGGTCGGCACGGGGTTGGCCTCCAGTGTCTTGTTCATCCAGCCCTTGCGTTCGCGGCCGCTGGTGCGGCGGAACGAATCGCTGAACTGGAGCGGCGTGTGCTCGGATTGGAAGACGTCTTCGATCTCGTCGAACAGAATCATCACGCTGCGGCGTTCCAGGAAGCGCTGCGCGGCGCGGTAGGCGCGCAGGCGGGCCACGCCGTCGATGGGGTCGCCGTCGTCGTCCTCGGTCGAGATTTCATACAGAGTGCAGCCCAGCGTCTGCGCCAGCGTGCGACTGAGTTCGGTCTTGCCGGTGCCCGGCGGGCCGTAGAGCAGGATGTTGACCGCTGGGCGATGCTGCGCGTGCGCTTCGATCAGGTAACTTTGCAGCATCTGCAGGTTCAGACCCAGATGCGGATAGTCCTCCAACTGCAGTGAGGCGGGCCGGCTCGGGGTGAGGATGCCCTGCAGCAGGGACATGGGTTCCACGTCGGGCACAAGCAGGGAGTCGGCAAAGTGACCTGACAGCAGGTCCAGCTTGGATTTCAGGGTGTCGCGATGTCCGCAAACGGTGAGCAGTCCGCAGCGGGCCAGTTGCCCCTGGGGCGATAGCGCCGCTTTCACTTCGGTACCGGGCAGGTGGAGCAGTTGCTCGAGTGCCTCCTGCGCTTTGGCAGTGGTCAGTTGGCCCAATGCATCGGCCATGTCGTCCAACTCGCTGAGGGTGTGCAGCATGCAGGCAAATTCCACAATGCGGCACTCTGTCGGTGAGAGCTGCACCAGGCTCGCCAGACGGGCGATGTTGGCCACCAGCGCGTCGGGTAGTTTGGCGTTGTGCGCATCGCGCTCGGCCCGGGCGTGGAGCTTTTTGAGAGGGATGCTGGCTTGGCGAATCTGCAATTCGAGCGTGGCGGTGTCGTCGATGTCATCGAGATCCATGCCAAAGCGCATCTGGACATCGGGAGGCATGCCACAGGCATCGTGGACGAGTCGGCGCAGCCCGCCCATGGGAACGAGGATGCGCAACATCCAGAGCAGCACGATAGGGTCGAGCGCGCAGCGGTCTTGGGCGGGGGCGTGATGAAGGCTGGGGTGGCGGCGTCGCATGCTGTTCTCCGGGGGTGTGAGAACATTGTGCGGGGTGAGTGCGACAGGATATGTCGCGATGGGGCAATTCTTTGCGCCGGGACTTCGAGGTTGCTCAGCAAAAGGGCTGGAGTGCGGCAGCACTGAGGATCGGGGGTAGACGTCCGTTGCTCCCGCTTTTGCGCCGCCGCTGGCCAGCGAGGGCGGGTGCTGCTGCCTTGTCTTTTGGCGTTCAAGGCGCAGCCGAGAACGCTGCCTTTCGGGTCTCGGGCGCAGCCTGAGCAGGTGGGGACGGGGACGCAAACGCAGGAAACCAAGGACCACCGGTGCGCAGGTTTTCGAGGCTTGTGACCACGGCCCCCTACCCTGCACTTGTTTATTTGCAGTGGGCCATGAAAATTCAGCGCCAAACCTGTGATCGGGACAAAACGCACCCGTGATCGAACCTGTGAACGGGACAAGTCGCGCTCGTGAACGCACCTGTGACAGGGACAAATCGGGACAACACAATCTCGTGGGCGGGACAAAATGCCTATTCCAGCGCAAACCCGCCAGCCATTCTGATCCAAAGCCGCCACTGGCGCCGATATGTCGAAAGCCCTATGCGACCCACCTGGGCGTGGCGCAGATCGGCGCCACGAGAGGCCGGTACTCGGCCATAGCCGCCGATCAGACTATTGCACCGATACGTCTGCTCAGGACCACAAAGGCGACATTCGTGTTGTGCACACTTCGAATTTCCACCATCGTTTCTAGCGTAGGGGTACTGTCGACCCAAACCCGCCTATTCGGTAGCTCGTTTTTCACCGGTAGATATTTACGTAAAGCGAACGTCCGGCGCTCTGACTGATAAAGCGCACCTTGGTCAAAGCGGATCGCCGGCCGGTGGAGTCGAAAGTCAGCTTGCTGCTGCTTACCGGGCCTGCAATGCAGTACGCAATGCGAGCGCACCTAGAACGATGAACATGACGGCCGCGACGGCATGGATCCAACGGCTCGGCAGCCGATCTGCAAAGCGGTGTCCGAACAGCACTGCCGGCACGTTGGCCAGCAGCATGCCCAACGTCGTCCCAGCCACCACAGGAATCCACTCGCTGTAGCGCGCAGCTAGCGCGACGGTCGCCACCTGGGTCTTGTCCCCCATCTCGGCGAGGAAAAATGACAGCGCGGTCGTCAGGAAGATGCCGCGCGCGCTGCGTTTGGACAGGTTCTCCTCATCCAGTTTGTCAGGGACCAGTATCCACAGCCCCATGATGACGAAGGACAGGACGACGGCCCAGTTCAGAACCGACGGTTTCAAGGTGTGGGCGAGCATGTCACCCACACCGGCGGCGATCCCATGGTTCGCCAGGGTCGCGACCAAAATACCCAGGATGATGGGAATGGGGGCGCGATAGCGGGCCGCCAGCAGCAGGGACAAGAGTTGTGTCTTGTCTCCGATCTCAGCCAGCGCGACCAGAACGGTTGAGGTGAGGAATGGATGCATGCGTTAACCATTATCGGATAGGGGGGTAGGCTATCATAGGGGCATGAGCCATACCATCCGCCAGAAAGCAAAGCTGCTGAACCGGGTGCGCCGTATCCGAGGACAGGTCGACGCCATCGAGCGCGCACTTGAGTCGGAAGCCGGGTGCGAGCAAGTGCTGCATGTCATCGCCGGTTGCCGCGGCGCTCTCAATGGACTTCTCGGCGAGGTTGTCGAGGAACATATCCAGAGCCATCTCGTCGAGCCGTTGAAGGGCAAGAATCCGATGGCTGCCGACGCGGCCGAGGAGCTTGCTGACGTGTTCAGGAGTTATTTCAAATGAACGCCATTCCGCAACTCGCCGTGCCAGACCACGAGCATGTGTTCCTGGGCGAAGGCCATGACCGCAACGCACGCAAAACCTGGTGGGTGATCGCCCTGTGCAGCGTTGTGATGGTGATTGAGATCGTCGGTGGCTTGCACTTCGGCTCCCTCGCTCTGATCGCCGACGGCCTGCACATGAGCACCCACGCAGCGGCGATGCTCATTGCGGCCGTGGCCTACACCTATGCGCGACGGCATGCCCGCGATACGCGTTTCAGCTTTGGCACGGGCAAGGTCGGCGACCTCGCGGGGTTTTCCAGCGCGATTATCCTGGCGATGATCGCGCTGCTGATTGGCTATGAGGCCGTCGACCGCCTGCTCCATCCTGTGCGCATTGGTTTCGACCAGGCTATCGCGATCGCCTTCCTCGGACTAGCCGTGAACATCGTCAGCGCCTGGATGCTCAGCGGCAGCGGTCATGACCACGGCCATGGGCATACGCATGGTCACTCTGGTTCCGCGCATGACGATGATCCGAAGGTTATTGAAACGCCAGCCGGACGACTGCAGTTGCGGATCTTCGAGGATGGTGTTCCGCCGCGCTTCCAGGTGCGCTATCTCCAAGAGCCGGGGAGTGCGCAGGCCCTTTGGGCGGCTGATGTCATGCTGACCACGGTGCGCACCGGCGGGGAAGAGCAGCGCTTTGCCTTGCGTGACGTGGGTGACTGCTGGGAGTCAGCCGAGGAGATTCCAGAGCCACACGATTTCGACCTACATGTAGACCTCGGGGCGCGCTTCGAGTCGTTCAGCGCGACTCTGCATTACGAAGAACCCGCACACCATACGCATGGCGGGCACCACCGAGACCACAACATGCGTGCAGCGTTTGTGCACGTTGCGGCGGATGCGGCAGTCTCCGTGCTTGCTATCCTGGGATTGGCCGCAGGCAAGTTCTTCGGCTTGAATTTCATGGACCCGGTCATGGGCATCGTCGGGGCACTGGTGATCGCCAATTGGTCATTCGGCCTGGTCCGCGACACGGGAGCGATTCTGCTCGACATGAATCCTGACCGTCGGCTCAGCCATGACATCGCGACGCTGGTGAAGGCGCAGGGTGACAGCATCCGCGATCTGCACCTCTGGCGCCTGGGCCCGGGCCACTTGGGCGCAATCCTCGCCGTGCAAAACCCTGACGGCGAAAGGGATTGTGTTCATTACCAGCGTCTTCTCGCCCGATTTACGGACCTTTCCCACGTGACCGTTCAAGTCACGCACTAGATGTTCCGGGTCGGCTATCTAGCTCTAGGCAGACCTATTGGCGCAATGACCGGAAGGCGGCTTTGGTCGAGTTGCTGCCACTGGCCGGTCCTCGGCCGGAGCGGTCGTAGGTAGACGTCCGATTGACGGCCTGCCTTCGGCCACGAGCACTCCGCCGCGATTGAAGCCGATGGCGGACGCCGATAACAAAAGCTATGCTTAGCCGTCACCACCCTTCGAGCATTAGGAGGTGCGATGAGCAAGAGCCTCCACATTGAACGGCGACCAGATGGTCAGTATGCGGTCCTGAGGCCCGATGCAGGACCAGCAAGTGCTCTGGATCGACCCAGAGATTGGTGCCAACCGCGGAACGGGCCAGCCCACCGACAAATCGGTCAGCCATACCAATCATTGCGGAATGCGCATCAAGCTTCGGTGTCGCCTCACGACAAGCGGTGCAGCCACACGTCGGCAGTCTTCCAACGTTTGGATCATTTTGCTGGCGGTGGGTAACAGCCGTTGCGGCAAAAGATGCACAGGTCCGAATCTGGCCAGCCCTCGTGCCCATTGCCGTCTAGAGTTCGGGCATGGACCTTGACGCAGACACTTGCTACCAGGCATTGCTGGCACGGGACCGCCGTTTTGATGGGCGGTTCTTTGTCGGCGTGTCGTCGACCGGCATCTACTGTCGGCCGATCTGTGCGGTGCGCTCGCCGAAGCAGTCGAACTGCAGCTTCTTTCCGAGCGCTGCGGCCGCCGAGAGGGCGCGCTTTCGCCCCTGCCTGCGATGCCGCCCAGAACTTGCGCCGGGCTATGGACTGCAGGATATCGGTAGCCGCTTGGCGCAAGCTGCTGCTGCACTGATCGAGGACGGCTTTCTGAATGGGGCCAACGTCGCCGCATTGGCGCGCCGTGTCGGCGTGACCGAACGGCACCTGCGGCGGATTTTCCAGGCGGAGTTCGGTGCCTCCATGCTTGATTTTGCCCTCACTCAGCGCTTGCTCATGGCCAAGCGCCTGCTGACCGAGACCCCCTTGCCGATGACGGAACTGGCGTTGGCCGCCGGATTCGGCAGCGTCAGACGATTCAACGGCTTGTTCCGCACCCGTTACGGCTTGAATCCCTCGCAGTTGCGCAAGCACGCCGACGTGGGCTCGAACGCGCAGACCCTGACATTCTTGCTGGCCTACCGTCCTCCGCTGGCCTGGGACGGGCTGCTCGCCTTCCTCGCACATCGGCGTATCGATGGTGTGGAGAACATTGGTACAGACAGCTACGCACGCACCATTGCATTGCAGCACGGCACACGTGAGGTAATCGGGTGGTTCAAAGTTGCGCATCTGCCGCAGCGATTTGCGCTCAGCGTCACGATTCCGATGTCGATGGCCTCGGTCGCCGCGGCCATTCCCGGGCGCGTTCGCCGGCTCTTCGATCTGGGGGCCAGACCAGACCTGATCGATATGCATCTGGGCCAGCTTGCTGCAGGGCAGCCGGGCATGCGCGTGCCCGGTGCTGTGGACGGCTTCGAAATCATCGTGCGTGCGATCGTCGGGCAGCAGATTTCGGTCGTGCATGCAAGATCGGTGCTGGCGCGCATCGCGCTGCGTTTCGGCAGCGAAGTCGACACCGCGCCACCTGGGTTGGCAACCACTTTTCCCGGTGCAACCGTCTTTGCCGGCTTGGACCCTGCCGCCCTGCAGGAAACCGGAATCACCCGCATTCGCGCGGAGGCCATCATCTTGGCGGCGATCGAAGTGGCGTCCGGACGCATTGCCCTCGAACCGACAGCGCCACTGGGCGACACCCTCGCCGCACTGCGACGCATCCGCGGAATCGGCGAATGGACGGTGCAGTACGTTGCCATGCGGGCCTTGGCTTGGCCGAATGCATTCCCCGAGGGTGATGCCGTGCTGACCAAGCAGCTCGGCGCCACGGATGCCGCCGCACTGAGGCTCCATGCCAGCCGATGGGAGCCGTGGCGGGCTTACGCAGCGGTGCACCTTTGGCGTCAATTCGCCGAAATAAGTCAGACATTCAATCCGACCTGATCGGGCACTCCGAGGCCGACTGGCCGGATGTGTCGGTGAGATCAACCGCAAACAGGCACTTCGCCCGCTTGAAACAAATGCCGCCGCGATGACCGCCAGGCATTCCGATCAATCAACCACGCCCTGATACCAATGAACCTTGTTGAACTTGTCCTGCTCGCCGCGATCTGGGGGGCATCCTTCCTCTTCATGCGCATTGCCGCACCACAGCTTGGCCCCATACCCCTGATCGCGTTGCGTGTCATGATTGCGGCGGTCGTCCTGGCGCCCGTTTTGCGTTCCGCCACCGCACGCCGACAGTGTCGCGCCAAAGCCTGGCCGCTGTTCGTGGTCGGAGTCACCAACTCCGCAATCCCGTTTTCTCTGTTCGCGTTTTCGACGCTGTACATCCACGCCGGGCTCGATTCCATCCTCAACGCAACGACTCCACTATGGGCCGCGTTGATCATGGCCGTGGGCTTCCAGGGCAGATTGCGCCCACGTCAAGTGCTGGGACTCTTGCTCGGCCTTCTGGGAGTCGTCGTCCTTGTATGGAACACGTTTGATACCGGGGGCACCGGAGTGCTGCTGGCCGTCGCCGCGGCGCTCACCGCGACCCTGTTTTATGGCTTTGCGGTCAACTATGCCAGGGGACATCTGGGGGGCGTTCAGCCCTTGGTCGTCGCCTTCGGCAGCCAGATGTTCGCATCCGCCGCGTTGGTCGTGCCCGCAGTGTCGCTGTGGCCGGCGCAGGCCCAGACGCCGCTGATCTGGGCAAGTGTCGCGGCATTGGGCATTGTCTGCACGGGGTTCGCCTACGTTCTGTACTTTCGTCTGATTGCCCGCGCCGGGCCAACCTATGCAGCGTCAGTCACGTTCCTGATTCCGGTTTTCGGTGTGCTTTGGGGCGCTGTTTTCCTTGGGGAGCGGGTGACGCCCAACATGATTGCAGGGTGCCCGATTGTGCTGCTGGGAATCGCGTTGACCAACGGCGCCCAGCGCTGGAAAAAAAAGGCGCAAACCGCGCACTGACGCTGTTCCCGTGTCGTCCGCATCTGATGTCGGCATCGATCCAGAGGGACTTTGAAGGGAAAATGACAAATGATTGAAGTCCCTTTGTTGTGGGCGCCGATGCCGATTTGAGCCACATGCAGATCGGCGACTGAACCACGGCAGGCGAGCTGCGCGCGGCGTCAGGCTTGAATCGGCATCGGCGCCCACACCGGGCACCAGCTTGAGGTCGCGGACCGCGGCGTGCCCGCAGTCTGCAACCGACCAACTCAAGCGAGTCAACTGTTTCTTATAGCAACCACTGCTAGGAGTGGTCCCTCGAGATGCTGCTCGGCGAGGGAGATTGTGGCGGTCTCAAACAGGCAAAGTTTATGCCAGAATGAACCAATTTCGTCACTATCGCGCAAGTCGTCTGGGAGGAAGGAAACATGTACGTCGTGATCTACATCGTCGCGATGATCGCCACTGTGGTTGGCGTGGACGTCGCCTTCTTCAAGAATCAGTTCCTGGAGCGACTGCTCGTGAACATAGGCATCGTCCTGGTGTTCATAGCCTTTTATTTGCGATTTCTGAAGAAGCCTTAAGACCGACAACATGCCATCGCAGGCAGCGGTAACGGTCGGTGTGATTGCTTCACTTCGAGTCCTGATGTTGGCCCCTGCATCGACACATAGGAAGACAACTGCGGGTGGATTGTGTGAATTCGCCGGTGCGGCAAGCTGGCGCTCGACAACACAATCCAGCCAAAGTCAGCAGCCAGTCTCTTTGCCGACCTTCGTCTGTGCGAGCCCAATGACAGGTTCGGCCGAGGACCGGCCACTGACTGCAACTCGGCCGAAGGGGGCACTGGGCGCTGCGTGTGGTGGCGACAGCCATGGTGTGCTCAGCGGTCACTTCGCGCACAGCTCAAAGGCTGATTGGATTCGGCCGCTTCCTTGGGCACTCCACCGGCCTTCCCCCCAGCCTCGGACCGCGTGCTTGGGCCTGCGATGGGTAAGGTCAGAAACGCTCGTAGTTCGGCTGCTAAGGTGAAGACCTGCCTTTCGTACCGCCCCGTCAGGTGTTCATGGATCTCCTTTCGCGAAACGATCTTCTGCTTTGTCAAGTGTTCGAAAACTTTCCGCGCGGCGCTCTTGAACTGGCCTTCGGTTGCGACTTCTGCGAGAGGCCTTGCCCTGCGGCCCGTCAGCCGGGTGATTGCGGACGCGAGCCATACTCGCGATGCACCAAAGAATCGATCGAAGGCTGCTGCGGGTGACATGAGCACTGCCGAGAGGTCTATCGGCTCATACTTCTTCTCCTTGACCGCCTGCCGCAGATAGCGCACCAGTGGGTCTACGTCAGACAGCACATCGCTCAGCTGGAACCTATCGTCGTACGTGCCTGTCAGGCACTCGGCAAGCAACGCCTTCTCGACGCTCTCCAGTGGAATGCAGTAGACGTTATCGCGACGGCTGTGCTTCCGTATGCGCTGGTCCCCATCGAGCACTGTGATCACATCTCTGCTCTCGGCGAGAAAGTTCTCCGTCGCGTTGCGATGCATCAAGTCTGTCGTGTTGGTACTGCCGCCAACGTAGATGATCTTGTAGCTGTAGAACAGATTGCCGCAATAGCGTCGAATTACAAATTCCAGGAAGTCACCGAGAACTTCGTCCTCGGTCAGGATGTATTTGCCCCAGCCGCGGAAGCCAAACAGCAGCGTGTTGATGTAGTTGTAGGGCACGTTGGTGATCGGCGTCTGGCCTGAGTCGGAAGGCTCACCCATGTAGTACAACTCTTGTGGCTCGACCGTGCGCATCATCGCCAGCGAGTGTGTCGTGAAGACAAAGCAAGTGCCGTATCTCTTGCTGAGCTGGCGCAGATTCTGGACCAGCCTGACCTGAGCAGCGGCGTCTAAGGAGATATCGATCTCATCCACCACAATCAATCGTCGGCCCCGCGTGATGTGCCGGTAGAGACTGATGAGGAAATACTCCCCTGAACTGAGATAGTCTTCGCGCAGGTACTTGTCGCCCGCGAGCGGCAGGAAGTAAAACTGCTTCTTCCTCACAGAGACCTCAGCAAGCTCATCGAACTTCGACGTCTGATAGATGTCGCGAAGGAAAGACCTCAGCTCCAAAGGAGCGCTGTACCTCCCGAGCACGCGAGCTCGCCGGATGTCCTCGTCGGCATCGCTCACGCGCGGAAACCAAGTGAAGCGCTCGCCATGAGGTATCGATAGCTCGGTCGCGATGCTGGTTCTGAGGCTCTCCGGTATGTCGTCGCTGCTGTTGAGTGATCCAAGCATAGGGTCGTAGCCGAAGAAGATCGTCGAGCCGTCAACTTGATAAGTGATCGAACTGAGCGGGCCAAAGATGTCGCCTGAGGACGTGCTCGAGAATGTTCCGGCGTTGGTCAGGTTCCTGATCGCTTTGACCAAGGTCGTCTTGCCGGCGCCATTCTTGCCGGTAATGCAGATGAGCGCATGCCTATCCAAATCAACATCGAAAACCATCTCTCTGATGTGCTGAACGTTCTTCAGCGTGAGGTGGATCCTCATTTTCTAGACAGCATGCGATGCATCAGGATATCGATCGGCGTCGCACCGAACTTTCTGCGGAGCTTGGCCAGGTACGCGGGATCGATCGAGTTGGCGTAGTTCAAATAGCCGGTCAGCTTGTCTGCCCCGGACTCCTCGTCGCCGCCGTTTTTCTCGACAAAGATCTGACGGTTGCTCAAGTAGAAGTGGAGGAGGACTTCCATCTCGCTCTTGAGCTTCGAATCGATGGTAATTACGCCGTTCGGAAGAATCATCAGGCCCAGGATCTTGACCTTGCCGCCGACCTGAAAGTGCCGGCTCTTGCCTTCGTTAAGGCGCAGTCGATCAGAGACAAGGCGGCTGAGCCGCTCCTGAACTTCGTCTTCGATGCCCTGCAATGCATCCTTGCTCTGACCCGACACAATGATGTCGTCGGAGTAGCGGGTGAGCACAAGGTCCCGCTCCCTGCAGAACGCAGCGAGGTCGTTGTCGAAATCGACGAGGATCGCGTTGCTGATGGGCGCCGATGTCGGAAACCCGATCGGCAAGGCGTCATCGACGCAGACCAGGTCCAGTATTCGTTCGATGGTGTCCTCCAGGTCCAGAACCGGGCACTGTTCCTTCGCAGCGAGGATCGTTCTCTTGATCAGGCCTCGGTCGATGTTCGGGAAGAAGGCCGCGATGTCCGCCTGGAAGAAATGGCGGCCGTGGGCGTGCTTAGCGACGGCATCGAACGCGCTGAACCCCTTGCGGTATGAGAAAACGACGTCCTCGTTGATCGGCAGGTACTCGATCACGAACGCCTTTAGGAACGTCAGGTAGGCCTTCAGGGTCTTGTCCGGACGAACAATCTCCCTGCGATGCCCTGAAGGACCAGCCGATATCACGTCGTAGTGGCTCTCGACCTTGCCGCCAATGAAGTCGGCGAAGTCGAGTTTCCCGTGGTGAACGGCGTCAAAGAGGGTCTGCAGCGATTTCTTCATCATGGTTGCCAACGCTTGGTGTGCGCCAACGATATGCCCTGCCAGGGTCGTTCATCGTCTTGACACTGCTGCCGCAGGTGCGCGCGTGCGCACTTGGGCCCTTACCCGCGCCATGCGCCGCGCGCGCGGTCTTACGGTAGAATAACTGCATGCCAGTGACTAGGAGCACCTCCAGTCGAAACGCTGGCCTCTACGCCGTCTGATCTACCCCTTCTTTGTGTGGCACGCCCGGCGACGGGCTGCCACACAAATCGTAGACTGCGGCCTGCGCGCAGCTGGCGCTCGATGTGTATCCTCAGGCAAGTTGATCGGCAAGGGGCTCCCGACATGGTGAGCCCGCACGGTCTCATGCCGTGCTCTGCGTCCCAAACGCCTGATTGCTGTCTGCCGACGTGTGCCCTTCGCAGTGGGCCTCCTTCGGTTGGCGAGGTTCGCTCTCGACCGGCAGCTTCGAGGCGGTGAGATCAGGTCGACGTATGTCGCCGATGGGTCGACACTGGCATCTGGCCAGCACTGGGAGAAGCCGCTCAGGGTGCTGACGACTTCAGCGACCGCTGAGCACACCATGGCTGTCGCTGCCACACCCGGGTGCCAGTGCCCGCTCAGGCCGACGACCAGTCTTCCACGGTGCGGATCGGCCCCATCTCCGGCGCGCCACGTAGGGCTTTCGACATATCGGCGCCGGTGGCGGCTTTGGTTCAGAATGGCTGGCGTGTTTGAACTGGAACCCGTGGCGGGTTTGATCAGACTACGCAACAAAACGCGCCCGTGATCGCGCCCGTGACGGGGACAAATCGGGACAGCGCGATCTCGTGAGCGGGACAACCTTGCCGGGATGCCATATATCCCTAGCAAGGAGCCCAACATGACCACGACCACGACAAACCCCCGGATCGACGCGGACGCAATCGATTCGGACGCTCGCCTGCGCGCGGCGGTCGAATCTGCGCTGTCCAGCGGCTACGAGGTTATCGCCCGCACATCGTCCACAATCATCGTGAAGAAGTGCCTGGACATCATTGAGCGGTATCGAGATGATGGGCTGACCTTTGCGCAGATTGCGGAATTCATCTCAGAAAAGGTCGCGCCAGTGACCGAAATCGCGCTCAAGAAGGCTTACGGCAGAGAAGTCAAGGCGCGATCTGCGCGCGCGAACACTGCGCCCACATCTGTATCTGTTGCAAGCACCACTGCTGTGGCACGGCCTGCTCCAACTCCAACGGCAGGGGCAAAGAAACAGGGCGCATCAGTGCCGCCTGCTTCAGCGCCCGCTCGACCCACATCTCTCCCCGAGATTCCGCGTGGCGATCTCACGCACACCGAGCGCGAGAACATCGCCATACCGTGGTTTGCCCAGCGCTTCGGCGGGCGCAATCCGGCGCACGTCCAGGTTGACGAAGTGTCCGCCGTCGAGCTGGACTGGCTGGAAAAGCTGTGGGATGTGAGCGCGCCAATCAATCCCAAAACCGGGGATCCGTTCGCGCACAAAGCATTCACACCGGGCGGGCGCCCGACTTACAACAGGCCGTTCATCCCCCCAAAAGCCATCCCGCTCGGCGACGATGGGGATTTCGTTGAAATCGACGACGATCTGCGCGAGAACCTGAAGCGGTACGGCGCGGGGCTGGCCGTTTCTGAGGATTGCCGCACCGATCTGCACACAGTGTTCGCCGACGGGCATTTAAGCGTTCCATATCCGCGCCGCGATGTGACTGGCATGCTGCGCGGAATGATGCCCGATATTCGCAAGAACTGGGAGAAGGTACGTGCCGCGGGCGGGCCGGCGATCGGGGTGCGCTGAACACACAACCAACCGTTTACCGTCTTGTCCTGCCAGCACTGCTGGTTTGCCGCCCACCTCTATATCCAGTTGTCACTATCAACTGGAGAACCCGACATGATCAAGACCTATTTCGGAAGCATCTATACCCGAGCGGCGGCGTTGAAAGAGAGTTACATGCAAATCAAAACTATCAACTCGGCACGGAAAAAACCGTGCCCCGTCCTGGCACAGGTTGGCCACGACAGCGAGTTGGGTGCTGGTGAAAAATATGCGGAATACCTTTGCGCCCGACTTGCAAGAAACGATCCGTTCCTTCGGCCGGAAGCGGACCAGATATCGCTGGCGCGCGTGCTGATAGAAATTCGCGGAATCGCAACGCGGGGGTTGGTGCAAATTGACCCTGCGTCACTCAAGTTCGGGGACGCGGTAATGAGCGCCCGGCGGGAACATTCTCCGCACTGCGATCGGAAGAATTTCAATCCCGCTGAGGCCTGCGCTGCGATTCTGGCCCTGGCAGATGCTGTACACAACCTCCCGTCGCAGGGTGGCCGCCCAGAATTTTTGGTTGATTCAAGTCTGAAGCAATTGACTGAAGTGGCCCGCGGCATCTACAGCGAGGGCGCGGGTTGAGCCAGCGCCGTGGTCGCGGCCACGGCATTTCATTTCATCGCGCGGCGCAGGTCATTCCAGTTTGTGCGCACGCGCAGCAGCCCGCAGCTGGCGGGCCGGCGATCGGTGTGGGCTGAACACACAGCCAACCGTTTACCGTCTTGTCCCGCCGGCGCTGCTGGTTTGCCGCCCGCCGGTATATCCAGTTGTCACTATCAACTGGAGAACCCGACATGATCAAGACCTATTTCGTCGCCCCTGCAAAACCCCTGCACCCCGCATGAATGCTCACTTTTTTCTGTTTTCTTGTCCACCGAATCCCTTGAGGAACGTTATAGGACAAACTGTTTTCTGAGGGATTTGAGGATGTTCACGCCCGACTTTTTCCGCAGCCGCATCG
>JAGWOZ010000021.1 GCA_028870715.1 Betaproteobacteria bacterium
AGCTTCTTCTCGCCGTGCTCGAAGCGCGCCTTCTGCAACGCCAGCGCCTTGTTGAACACGAACCGGCACGAGCCCGCGAAGCGGCGCATCTGGCGCTGCTGCTGACCGTTTGGACGAAGCTCGAACTTGAACGCCTGGAGTCGCTTCATGACTGGTTTAATATACAGCTACTCGGGCGCTACTTCAAGAGACGATGGATGCCTGTGGCATCCGCGCTATCCTTCCCCGCCCTGAAGAGGCTGTCGCGACAGCCTCTTCAGGGCGGGGAGGCTTCTCGGAGCACAGGATGAATGAACCTTCCCGCCGCTCAACGCATGGCGTTGTCGTGCGGGGGGGGGGCCTTCGCCGCCCCGAGCGTGGGGATGCTTCCAGCGCCGCGACGGACCCTGGTCTTCGCAGGCGTGACAGCGGACCGTTCCGGCCCTCGCTGTTCCTGGCGCAGGCGCGTCGTGCGCTTGCGATCTGGCTCCGGGTGCGTGCCCGGGTGTCGACCCATTCGTTGTGCACGGCTGGGAGCCGTGCGCGCTCACCCGCGCGGTGGTCGCAGCCCCCGTGGCCAGTGTGAAATAGCCGATGCAGGTTTGGGGTGGAAGCGAAGCCCGGCAGTTCAAGCTCGACTTCGTATGACTCCAGACGGAGCGCTACTTCCCGCTGCGCAAAGAGCGTTTGCTCCAAGCCCCGGCGGTGCTCGAGATGCCGGCGACCTGCAGTCGACGTTTTTCGCGCTGAGGAAAAGCAAGAAGCACCAGGTGGTGTGGCAAATCCACCCATCGTCCCGTGAACCCCGGAACCCGTGCTTGGTGATTTCCGCGCTGCACTTCAAATTTACGGCAGCAGGCCGTCAATGAGCGTCCCCAGGTTATTGCCGAGGAGCCCCGCAGGTGCATTCCTCGCTTCGCAACAAAGGCAAGAGCCTCCGATTGGCGCTCTGACCTATCGCGCCTTGCTTGTTGCGACTTCGTGACCCTTGGCGCGATGCGTGCCCCCAAGCGGAACCGGCGAACTTCAAGATACATCGCAGTAGCCATATCAATCAGGCATATCTGCTAGTTCCTATGGCTACTGAGGCGAAGTTTGTTTGTGTGGAACCATACGGCACCAACGATGGTAGCCAATGCGCTGCGTCGGCTCGGAAAGCAAGTCCAGGAGGGTGTTGAGCATTCAGGGACAGGCCATCGAGAACACAACAAGGAGACACTTAGTGCAAAGATCCAATGTCGAAACACTGCGCCCAGCGCTAACCCAGAATCAAATCACGGCGGCGATTGCGTTTTCTGCACTGGGCTGGGCCTTCGACCTCTACGACCTGTTCATCCTGCTTTACGTGGCGCCGGTTCTGGCGAAGGTGTTCTTTCCCTCAAGCGAGCAAATGCTGTCGCTTGCTGGCATCTACGCCGCCTTCACCGCGACCTTGGTGATGCGCCCGGTCGGCGGCTGGGTATTCGGACGCTACGCTGACCGTCACGGGCGCAAGCGCGCCATGGTCGTCGCGGCGACGGGGGTCGGGCTGTGGACTGCACTGATGGGCGCCATCCCCTCCGTGCAGACCATCGGCGAGCTGGCGCCAGCCCTGTTCCTAGCACTTCGCCTGATCCAGGGGGTGTTCATGGGCGGGATGGTGGCCTCAACCCACACCCTAGGCACCGAATCGATCGCAGCGCATCGGCGCGGCCTCGCCTCCGGCATCATCTCCGGCGGTGGATCGGGGGTTGGTAAGTTGATGGCCTCGCTGGTGTTCCTGCTGGTGACTGCTGTGTTTCCCGGTCCGGCCTTCGCCGCGTGGGGCTGGCGCGTGATGTTCTTCAGCGGGCTTCTGAGTTCGCTCCTTGGGCTTTTCGTATTCACCCGCCTGCACGAGTCTCCGATGTGGGAGGCCCTGCAAAAGCCCGTCGGCGCAAACGCGGCACGGCCGCCAGTCGAAGCGCGGCCCCTGCGCGCGTTTCTGCCGGTGGTCCTCCTGTGCATCGTGCTGACCACGGCCGGCGGCGGATTGTCCTACCTGACTTCCGGCTACCTGCCGACATTCATGAAGCTGGTAAATCACGTCAAGCCACAGGATCTCGGGATGATTCTCAGCGTTTCTGCACTGGCGGTGATTGCCTCGTCGGTGCTGTCGGGCTACCTCACCGACATCGTCGGACGCAAGCGGGCGATGTTGGCGTATGGCGTCGCCTCGTTGGTCGCGATCCCGCTGCTGTACTCCGGCCTGTCGCGTGCCACGTCGCTGGAGCAGATCGGCATGTACTCGGTCCTGCTCAGCGCCGTGGGCACCTTCTGCTACGCACCCCTGCTTATCGTGCTCAACGAACGGTTCCCGACGTCGATCCGCTCAAGTGGTACGGCTTTGTCCTGGAACATCGGCTTCGCCCTCGGAGGTTCAATGCCGGTGCTGGTGTCACTCGTCGCCAAGGTCTCCAGCGGCCTTACCGTTGCGCTGATCCTGTCGACCGCCGCGCTGGCCGTGGCCTACCTGCTGGCGGCTTGGGCAACGCCGACGCAGCGCAACTTAATGACCTGATCACTACGACGAGGGGATACGAACTTGAATACCACAAAATTGCTGACAGTGATTTGCACCGTCTGCGCCTCCGCGATCGGCAACGCCTGGGCAGCTGGCCCGACGCTCTACGGCAACATAGACGTCGGCGTCACGCATGCCACCGGCTTACCCCATGGATCGTCGACCCAACTCACGGCTGGCAATGACTTTCCTGACCAAGTTGGCCTCCGCGGCAGTGAATCGCTGGGCTCCGGAACCTCGGTGATCTACGACATAGCCACGGGATTTTGCGGTGCCGGGGAATTCAACAACGGCGTCTCATCAAGTCTGCCCGCGGCCGGCTTCTGCACCGGCGGCGGCTTCATGCAGCGCACCTCGCTGGTTGGCGTCGCGGGGGATTTCGGCAAGTTCATTGGCGGGCGCTTCCTCTTGCCCGTTTACACCAATGCTGTTGTTACGGATCCCTTCCGCAACGGCACCCCAGCGGCAATCACCAGTTTGAACCGCGCGGTGTCTGCGTTCAACTACTTACGTGCGTCTCAGCTGCTGGAATATGTGGCGCCAACGGTCAAGGGCGTGAGTGCAACATTGGTATACGGCTTTGGCAGTGTTGCGGGTTCCTCCACCGCTGGAAGCCTGGCGAATGTAAGTCTGATTTATCACCAGGGACCTGTTCTCGTTGGGGCCGCCTACCTGTTTAACGATTACATCACGTCAAGCGCCCTGGCATCCGGCACGATTCCGGCCCACAGCGTCGGCACAACCCATGTAGCGCAGATTTTCGGTCATTACGATTTCGGATTGCTCACCCTCAGTGGCATGTATCAGACCTACACCAGCGCCTTCCCCGGCGCGACTTTCACGCCGGTAAAGGCCTCCAAGGCGAGTATGGATAACCGCTTCTGGATGGTCGGCGCGGCGCTACCCGTGGGTCGGGGGCAGTTCAACGTCTCCTACTCCCACACGAACAACGAGGAAGTCGCATCGAGCAACGCGGGCATGCTTGCGGCGGGCTACACCTACTCGCTGTCGAAGTCCACCAATCTGTATACCGGCGTGAGCCACATCGCCAACGGCAGCGCTGCCGACTACGGTGTGCACGACGCCTCCAACACCTTCGCCGGCAGCTTCGGTCAGGCGGCCAACGGCATCGACTTGGGGATGCGGCACTTGTTCTGAGAGGAGACGCACCATGAAACGCCTACATTCGCGCCTCGGCGCGCTGCTCCTGGGTGCCGCCGCCTGGTGCTGCGGATCCGCGCAGGCCGCGAGCGGCCCTGGTTTCTCGATGTTTGACACCCAGGTGCATTTCTACACGAGCGACTTCGCGCAATTTCCCTTGCACGATGAACATGCCTACATGAGCCAAGCGGTGATGACCCAGCGCGCCGCAGAGCATCCGACGGTGCCGCACCGCGTGTTCGGTGACTGGCAGCAAAACGGCGTCGGTGCTGGCGTGGGCATCCAGTACGGAGCAGCGTACGAAGGCGATAACAGCTACGTGCTATCAGTGGCGCAGCGATTTCCGCGGCGGGTCACTCCGGTTGTGATCCTCGATACGGCATCGCCCGACGCGCCCGCACAATTGCGCCGCTTGGCGCAGCAACAACGCGTAGCGGGATTTCGCAAGCTTGGCAAGCGCGCGCCCGACGGTGGCTACCCGTGGCTGCACAGCCCCGGGATGCTGCGCCTGTGGAGCGTAGCCGACGCGCAGCACCTGGTGGTCGAGCTGATGCCTTACCCACGCAGCCCGGATCCGCGCTTCCTGCATGACATCGCCGAGCTCGCCGCGCGCTTCCCGCATGCGAAGATCGTGCTCGACCACTGCGCTTGGCCGGCGCCCGCGCCGGGCCCTGACTTCGGCATCGACGCTCCCTTCGAGTCGCTGGCTGTCCATCGCAATGTGTACTGGAAATTCACCACCGAGAATTTTGAGCGCGCCGGCTTCAGGCCCGAGCTGATGCAGGGCCTTGTGCAGCGCGCGGTACATGTGTTTGGCGCCGACCATGTGCTGTGGGGCTCCGACATGGGCAACACGATCATGCCCTACCAGCGCATGGTGAACGCGGCGCTACTGGCCACTGCCGTGTTGGACCCTGTGCAGCGTCGGGCCGTGCTGTCGGGGACCGGGCGGTACGTGTATGGGGCTGCGCAGCGTTGACGGGTCCTCCCGACCGGGTCCTCAACGTCGCTGTTCTAAGAGGGCAGGCGAGGCAAGAGCAGCGGCCTCACAACTTCGGCCACAGCGTGGCCAAGCGCCAAATGCTGCTCAAGGTCAAGATGCACGCCATCGACGTTGCTTGACGCGGTTACGCCCCCAGCATCGAAGAAATGGCAACCGACTTCTTCGCACGCCGCCCGGTAGGCGGCGGCCAGCCCTACACACTTGACTTCGCCACCCGTGAATTTTGGCGCAATCGGTCCTTTGGGCGTTCGGATGGGCGGCGGTGCAATCACAAGGATTTGTGGCACGGGCATGCCTGGCTCGATTGGCGCTGTGCGGATGGCGGATACAAGCGCAAGTACGCCTTGGGAGGAATGCCATGCGTTGTTCTCGTGCATGGACTGGAAGTCGTTGGTTCCGAGCATAAGGACGACAACGTCAAGCGGCGAGTGAATCTCGATGCGTTGAGGCAACCCGACAAGACCGTTTCGTCCAGGTTTGAACGGATCATCCCAAACGGTGCGGCGCCCGTTGAGGCAATCTTCAATGACGCGTACCTTTTTCGCGGACGAACAGAGCGAAGTCTCCATGACCCCTGGCCAACGCTGCTCGAAGGCGAGACGCTTCCGTGTCGTGGGAATGATGCCCCAGGACAGCGAATCGGAATAGACAAGGATATGGTGCATGGGCGCTCCCGGCTGTGTGCTCCAAATGGCGGTCATTCGCCAACAATTTACGCTGGGCCACGACCAATCGCCCGGGCCGAAGTAAAGACTTCAACCGTATGGCAGCTCGGGGTCGACTGTAGGTTGCTTCCGGCTCGACATTCAGGCACGAGGGCCGCTGTCCTGGATTCGCGCGAAGCGGGCCGTCGCCGACCTGGCGGCTTCGCGCCCGTACGATGCGATGTTCCCTTTGCCACGCCAGGACCCCATGCAACCCGACACCCAGGAGAAACCGCTCGACGCCGTCGTCGCCGCGGTACAGACGCCCGATGTGAGCGATGCCGATTTCGAGTCCTCGCTCGCCGAGCTGCGGGAACTGGCCAAGACCCTGGGCTACCGGGTCGTGCAGACCTTCATCCAGAAGCGCACCAGCTTCGACACGACGGCCTATCTCGGCGCGGGCAAACGCGACGAAGTGCGTGCCTATGTCGAAAGCCGCGCCAACACCAGGCATGACGATCGGCCGGGCCACGCGACGAACCCGGAATTCGACGGCATCCAGGTGCTGCTGATCGATCACGAAATCTCGCCTTCCCAGGCGCGCAACCTCGAGAAGGCGGTCGGATGCGACGTGATGGACCGGACCATGGTCATACTCGAGATCTTTCATCGCCACGCGCGCTCGCGTGCCGCCCGCGCCCAGGTCGAGATTGCGCGTCTGGGGTACATGGCGCCACGGCTTCGCGAAGCGGCCAAGCTGGCCGGTCCGCAAGGCCGGCAGCGCAGCGGCACCGGCGGCCGCGGCGCAGGCGAGTCGCACACCGAGCTGGATCGACGCAAGATTCGCGACCGCATTGCGGAGCTGCAAATGGAAATCAACGCCATGGGCACCGAGCGCCAAACCCAGCGCGCGCGTCGCCAGCAAGGCCAGGGCGTGGCAAGCGTGGCATTGGTGGGTTACACCAACGCGGGCAAGTCCACGCTGATGCGCGCACTCACCGGCAGCGAGGTGCTGGTGGCCAACAAGCTGTTCGCGACCCTGGACACCACGGTGCGCATGCTCCAGCCCGAGAGCGTGCCGCGCGTGCTGGTCAGCGATACCGTGGGGTTCATCAAGAACCTCCCGCACGGATTGGTCGAGTCGTTCAAGTCCACGCTGGACGAAGCGCTGGACGCGTCCTTGCTGCTGCACGTGATCGACGCCAGTGATCCCGGATTCGAACGCCAGCGCCAGGTGACCGACGACGTGCTGGCCGAAATCGGCGCGCAGGACGTGCCGCGCATTCGCGTATTCAACAAGATTGACCATGTCGGCGACACGCAGGCGCAGCTGGAATTCGCACGTGAAATGCGCGCCAAGTACCCCTCGTGCATCGTGATGAGCGCGCGCTGCGCTGACGACGTGGCGAAATTGCACTCGACCATTGTGGCGTCTTTCCAGACGGACCTGGTCGAGGCCGAGCTGCTCGTGCCGTGGTCGGCGCAGCAACTGCGCCGAGAGATCTACGCGAACTGCGAAGTGCTGGCCGAAAGCGCAGACGAAGCGGGCGCCGTGTTCCGCGTGCGCGGCGAGGAATCGGCGATCCGCGCACTGCGTGAGCATGCCGCCTGAGGCGTGAGCGCCGAGCATGCGTCGCATGGCGGCGAGACTGACCCAGCGTGATGAACTCCAATTACGAACGCTCCGCCACTAAGCGCCTGACGGTGCCGTAATGGGGGATTCGCGGCTCAGGTTTTGACGCCTCGGCTGGCGTAAACCGTCATGCGCTTGGCGGCACGCGAGCGACTGTCGCCCAGACAGTAAAGGGTCGGCTTGCGTCACCTGGACGAGCGGCCGCCACAGCGGCCAAGACGAGCAGGTTGTTGCGATCGTCTTTCGGCATTGATGAGCTGCATTCATAGGCTCATGCCGATTATTCCGTCTTATCAGGGCACGATGCAGCGCCTAGAGTGTCGGTGTTGCCAAAAGCCAAGCCTCCATCATGTCCCTGACCGTGCGCGGCTATGCCGCCTTTTCCGCCCAGCAGCCGCTGGGTCTGTTCCGCTTCGACCGTCGCACCCTGCGCGACGATGACGTCGCCGTCGAGATCCTGTACTGCGGGGTGTGCCACTCCGACCTGCACAATGCCCGCAACGACTGGGGCAACGCCAACTACCCCATGGTTCCGGGGCACGAGATCATCGGGCGCGTGCTCGAGGTCGGACCCTCCGTGACGCGGTTCAAGGCCGGCGACGCGGTCGGCGTGGGCTGCATGGTCGACTCGTGTGGACGCTGCGCATCGTGTGCCAGGGGGCTCGAGCAGTATTGCGAGAACCAGGCGACCTATACGTACAACGGGACCGACCCCCGCGACGGCACCACGACCTACGGGGGCTATTCGGAACGCATCGTGGTTTCGCAGGATTTCGTGTTGCGCGTGCCCGACGGACTCGACTTGGCGGGTGCCGCCCCGTTGCTGTGTGCCGGCATCACCACCTGGTCACCGCTGCGCCACTGGAAGGTCGGCGCGGGCAGTCGCGTGGCCATCGTCGGCCTGGGTGGCCTCGGCCACATGGCGCTGAAACTGGCCAAGGCGCTCGGCGCGGAGGTCACGCTGTTCACCCGCTCGCCGGGCAAGGAGGCCGATGCTCGCCGCCTCGGCGCCGATCGCATCGTGTTGTCGACCGACCCATCCGAGATGGAGGCGAACGGTGGCCGCTTCGACCTGATCATCGACACCGTGCCCTATGTGCACGACGTCAACCCCTACGTGCCGACGCTGGCGACCGACGGCACGCTGGTGCTGGTCGGCTACCTCGGGCCGCTGGATCCGATGCTCAACACCGCGCCACTGGTGATGAACCGCAAGGCGGTAGCCGGATCCTTGATCGGTGGCATTGCCGAAACCCAGGAGATGCTGGATTTCTGCGCAAAGCACGGGATTGCCGCGGACGTCGAGCGCATCCGCATCCAGGACATCGAGCACGCCTTCGAGCGCATGTTGCGCAGCGACGTGAAGTACCGGTTCGTGATCGACATGGCGTCGCTGAAGGACGCTGCATGACGGGCCCCCATTCCTATCCATACACATTGAGGACGACGACCATGGAAATCCAGCGCAACGGCAGCCGAGCATCCGCGCAGGGGCCGGCCGAATGGTTCACCGGGCGCGTGCGCGTCGACATGCTGTTCGACCCGCAGCCCCCGGCGCGCGCCAGCGGCGCCAGCGTCACGTTCGAGCCCGGGGCGCGCACGGCCTGGCACAGCCACCCGCTGGGCCAGACCCTGATCGTGACTGCGGGCTGCGGCCGGGTGCAACGCTGGGGCGGCCCCGTCGAGGACATCCGGCCTGGTGACGTGGTGCGCATCGCGCCCGGCGAGAAACACTGGCATGGTGCGGCGCCGACCACGGCGATGACCCACATCGCCGTCCAGGAGCAGCACGATGGCAAATCGGCCGACTGGATGGAAGGCGTGGACGAGGCGCAATACGCCGCGGCGCCTCAGGCCCGCTGAGACGGCCTGGAATCCATCATGGCAAAGGTTCTGGTCCTCGGCGCGAACGGCCGGCTCGCACGGCACACGACGCGCTGGTTCCTCCAGCACGATGATGTGCACCTGACCCTGTACTTGCGACAGGCCCATCGTCTGCACAACCCGGACGTCAATCGAGTCACGATCATCGAGGGCGACGTGCTGGATCCCGGCGCCCTGCACAAGGCGATGCAGGGCCAGGACGTGGTCTACGCCAATCTGTCGGGCGCGATGGCGCAGCAGGCTCGCACCATCGTCGACGCGATACATGCGAGCGGGTTGAAGCGCCTGATCTTCATCAGCTCGATGGGCATCTACGGCGAAGTGCCGGGTGAGAGCTATCGCGGCGTGCTGGATCCGTACCGCGACTCGGCCGCCGTCATTGAAGCGTCAGGCCTCGAGTACACGGTACTGCGTCCTAGATGGTTTACGCATGACCCGAAGGTCGACTACCAAATCACACAGAAGGGCGAACCGTTCCACGGACATGACGTGTCGTTGAACAGCCTGTCCGATCTGATCGTAAGGCTGGCTCTCGATCCAACGCTGCACGTCCGCTGCAGTATCGGCGTAAGTCAGTGAACCTAACGTCAACGCCTCAACAAAGGAACGAAGAAATGCAAAAGCGACAACTCGGGAAAAGTGGTTTGGAAGTCTCGTCCATCGGTCTGGGGTGCATGGGCCTGAGCTACGGCTACGGGCCGGCGACGGAGACGGCTGAGGGCATTCGCCTGATCCGCGCGGCGTTCGAGCGCGGCGTCACCTTCTTTGACACCGCCGAGGCTTATGGCCCATTCGTCAACGAGGCACTGCTCGGCGAAGCGGTGGCACCGTTTCGGGATCAAGTCGTGATCGCCACCAAGTTCGGCTTTGCTGACGGCACGGTATCCAAAGGCATGGACAGCCGCCCTGCGCACATCCGCGCCGTGGCCGACGCCTCGCTCAAGCGTCTGAAGACCGACCGCATCGATCTGTTCTACCAGCACCGCGTGGACCCGAACGTACCGATCGAGGACGTGGCCGGCACGGTGCGTGACCTGATCGCCGAAGGCAAAGTCAAGCACTTCGGGCTGTCCGAGGCCGGTGTGCAGACCATCCGCCGCGCCCACGCGGTGCAGCCGGTGGCCGCACTGCAAAGCGAGTACTCGCTGTGGTGGCGCGAGCCCGAAAGGGAGATCCTTCCTGTTCTCGAGGAACTCGGTATCGGCTTCGTGCCCTTCAGCCCCTTGGGCAAGGGCTTCCTGACCGGCGCGATCGACGCGCACACGACCTTCGACAAGAGCGACTTCCGCAACGTCGTGCCGCGATTCAGCGAGGCGAACCGCCAGGCCAATGCGGGCCTGGTCGCGATTCTTGGTGATCTCGCGTCCGCAAAGGGTGCAACCCGCGCGCAAATCGCCATCGCCTGGCTGCTTGCGCAAAAGGCCTGGCTCGTGCCGATTCCGGGCACGACCAAGCTGCAGCGGCTGATGGAAAACGTCGGAGCGGCAGCCGTGGAGCTCAAGGCTCAGGATCTCTCGGCGATCGAAGACGCACTGCGGCATGTGACCATTACCGGTGACCGCTATCCCGCCCATCTGCAACAGCGCGTCAATCGCTGATGCCGTGCACACCCGCACCGCAAACGTCCACGACCATGTTGACGAGTCCATGCCCCACTTGCCTGTCTTGCGCCATGATCGGTGACGCACCGTCGGAAGACCGGCACGGCCTGCGCGTGCTCGCGATCCTGAGCATGCTCATGGCCTTTGCGTCGATTTCGACCGACCTTTATCTTCCCGCGCTTCCGGCGATGGCCCCGGCCCTCCATGCGGGGCCAGGCACGATCGAGTTGACGATCTCGGGGTATCTGATCGGCTTCAGCGTCGCGCAGTTGTTCTGGGGCCCCATCGCAGACCGGTACGGTCGCCGGCTGCCGGTCGCGCTGGGGCTGGTCCTGTTCATCGTCGGCTCGGCCGGGTGCGCGATGTCCGCCGACGCAGCGACCATGATTGCCTGGCGCGCTGTGCAGGCCATCGGCGCCTGCGCCAGTGTCGTGCTGGCGCGCGCCATGGTGCGCGACCTCTATGAGGGTCCGCGCGCGGCGCGGATGCTGTCGACGCTGATCACAGTGATGGCGATCGCGCCTCTGGTGGGACCGAGTGTCGGCAGCCTGATCCTGCGCGTCGCATCATGGCGCGCGATCTTCTGGGCGCTGGTGGGAGTCGGTCTTGTGACGCTCGCGTCGCTGCTGGCCCTTCCGGAGACGTTGCACCGGCGCCACCGAAGCCAGGAATCGCTGCGGGTCGCCTTCAGCCGCTACGGTACGCTGCTCAAGGATCGCCAACTGCTCGCCTACGCCGGCGCCGGGGGCTTCTTCTATGGCGGCGTCTATGCGTACATCACAGGCAGCCCTTTTGCCTTTATCTCCTACTACCACGTATCGCCGCAACTCTACGGGGTGCTGTTTGCCGCCGGCATCCTCGGCATCATGCTGACGAACCAGATTAACGGGCGCCTGGTCGGACCACTGAGCAGCGACCGGCTGCTGCATCTGGGTGCGCACGGAGCAGCGCTCGCGACCTTGGTTCTCGCAATTGATGCCTGGACCGGCTGGGGCGGACTGGAGGGACTCATGATTCCACTGTTCGTGTTTGTCTCGGCGAACGGGTTCATCGTCGCCAACTCCATCGCTGGCGCGCTCAACGTCTTTCCGCAGCGTGCGGGGGCGGTCTCTGCATTCATCGGCTCGCTGCAGTACGGCAGCGGCATCCTTGGCTCGGCATTGGTTGGACTGTTGGCCGACGGCACACCCTGGCCGATGGGGTGGGTGATTGCGGTCTTTGGCCTCGGCAGCGTCATTTGCGTTCACCTCCTGCTCCCCGCGCCGTTGCAGAGCCAGTGGGCAACAGATGGAGAAACATCATGAAGACCAGAAAGCTCGGCCAAAGCGGATTCGAAGTCTCGGCGCTCGGATTGGGCTGCATGAGCATGAGTGCTGCCTATGGGCCACCCGCGGACAAGGCGGAAATGATCGCCCTGATCCGCAAGGCGGTGGCTCTGGGCGTGACCCTGTTCGATACGGCAGAGTCCTATGGTCCCTTCGTGAACGAGGAACTGCTCGGCGAGGCGCTGGAGCCGGTGCGCGACCGCGTGGTCATCGCCACCAAGTTCGGATTCGACATCGATCCGGCCACAGGAAAGCGAAGTGGGCGGCTGAACAGCCGCCCAGAACACATCCGGGCCGTCGCCGAAGCCTCGCTGCGCCGGCTGCGCACTGATCGCATCGATCTGTTCTATCAGCATCGCGTCGACCCCGACGTACCGATCGAGGAGGTCGCCGGTGCGCTGCAGGAGCTGATCCACGAAGGCAAGGTCCGACACTACGGCCTGTCCGAAGCCTCGGTACAGACCATCCATCGCGCGCACGCCGTGCATCCCGTGACGGCGGTGCAAAGCGAATATTCACTGTGGTACCGCGGACCCGAAGCCGACCTGCTGCCAGCTCTCGAGCAACAGGGCATCGGATTCGTGCCGTTCAGCCCCCTGGGTGCCGGCTTCCTGACGGGCGCGATCGGCATCGATACCAAGCTCGACGCGACGGATTTCCGCAATACCGTACCGCGCTTCGCGCCGCAAGCCCGCGCGGCGAATCTCGCCCTGCTGGAGCTGATTCAGGCATTCGCGGCGCGCAAGGCAGCCACGCCGGCGCAGATCGCGCTGGCCTGGTTGCTGGCGCGCGAGCCCTGGATAGTCCCCATCCCCGGCACCACGAAACTGCATCGCCTGAAGGAGAACCTGGGAGCTCTGGACCTCGAGTTGAGTGCGGCGGAGGTCGAGGAACTGGGCGCAGCCGCAGCGCGAATTCCCGTCGTGGGCGAAAGACTGCCGGAAGCGGCCCTGGCCATGACCGGCAAGTGAATCGTCGAGCCGCTGGCCCCCGCGGCCGAAACTTCTTTCGGAAAATCCACCATGCGTAATGTTGTCGTAGTCATCGGGGCCGGTTCGATCGGCCTGGCTATCGCCCGTCGGGTTGGCGCGGGCAAACATGTCCTGCTGGCGGACCTGCGCCAGGCGAACGCGGACGCTGCGGCGGAAGTCCTCAGCAATGCCGGGTTCGACGTGAGCACGGCTACCGTGGACGTCTCGTCGCGTGACTCGGTCCACGCACTCGTCCAGAGAGCCACGACAATCGGGGACGTCACCGGCGTGATTCACGCGGCAGGGGTGTCCCCCTCGCAGGCATCGGTGGCAACGATCTTCGCTGTCGATCTGTATGGCACGGCGCTGATGCTGGAAGAATTCGGCAACGTCATCGTTGCGGGCGGCTCCTGCGTGGTCATTGCCTCGCAATCAGGGCATCGCCTTGGCGCTCTGACGGACGAGCAGAATATGGCTCTTGCGACGACGCCAGCTGACGCGCTGCTGTCCCTGCCAATGCTCCAACCCGATCAGGTGAGGGATTCGCTGCATGCTTATCAAATCTCCAAGCGCGGAAACGCGCTGCGCGTGATGGCGGAGGCAGTGCGGTGGGGCAGGCGCGGCGCTCGGGTGAATACGATCAGCCCCGGCATCATCATCACCCCGCTCGCCAAGGACGAGCTGACCGGTCCGCGCGGCGAAGGCTACCGGCGCATGATCGAACTTTGCCCGATTGGCCGTGCCGGCACCCCGGACGAGGTGGGGTCCGTCGGAGCGGTCCTCATGGGCCCGGACGGTGCGTTTATTACGGGCAACGACTTCCTGATCGATGGCGGAGTAACCGCCGCGTATTGGTATGGTGAACTGGGTGCGGGGCAAACAAGGGTTGGAAGCGGTCGGTGACACCTGCACTCCACTTAGGCGCCGAAGGGCGACAGCTCGATCAGGCGCGTTTCCGCGAAGCTTCGAAGACGCGCGGCCTGCGCATCACGCAACCGGTCCTCCATGAACATGTGCCCGCGCACGCCCCTTCCTCGCCCGGTCGGTTGACGAGCCCGGCTTCGTGGGAAGCGGCGTTGGTGCGCTCTTTGGCTCGAAGCACTCGCCGCAGAAGAGCCGGGCTGAGCAAAGCGTCGGCACCTGACGGGCACGGAGGCGAAGCAACCGGCTCGGCGCTGAGGCCATCGCGAGGAGGCACAGACTCCGACGGAGATGAACGATGCGGGGAGTCGACCGGTCGAGGTCGTGCATCTGCCGCTGCCCGCATTTTGCCAATAGCGAATATCACTCGCTCGACCTGGCGACCCGACCGCGCTGTACATTTGACAACCAGCATCGCGGTGCACCGCGGTGCTGTCGTGGCTAGGTCTTGGGCAGATGTTCTGCACTTCGTCGGGAGCAGGTCATGAGTGAGCAATCCGTCACGTTCGACTTTGTGGAGACGGGTTCCGGCCCAGCCGTGCTGTTCCTGCCAGGGAGCTTCGCTACGACTGCGGGCTGGAAGGCGGTTCTGGATCATCTCGGCGAGGGATACCGCGCGGTCACGACCAGCCTACTGGGCTATGGATCAACGCCCGACACCCGGCCCGACGGCAACGCAACCATGTCGCAACAGGTTGATCTCATCGACCGGATCATCGACCGCATCGGCACTACCCCCCATGTCGTTGGGCACTCGTACGGCGGACTGTCCGCCATCGTGCATGCCCTGACAGGCCGGCACAGGCCCGCGAGCCTGTTGCTTGTGGAGGCGAACCCTTTGGGCCTGCTGCGCGCGGTGGGAGACCTCGAACACTACAGGATGTTCGAGTCGATGACGGGTCCGTACTTCGCTGACTTTGCACGCGGCGATGCCGAGGCGGCGCGCCACGTCATCGACTTCTACGGAGGCCTGGGCGCCTTCGACTCGATGCCGCCAAAGGTTCGAAGTTACGTCATTGCATCCACCCCGGTGAACGTACGCGACTGGTCCTCCGGAACGCCTTTTGAACCCACTCTGGAGATACTGCAGGCGATCAGGGTCCCGACGACGGTGGTTCGTGGAGGCAACACGCACCCGGCGATGCGACGAATCTCCGAACTTTTGCACGATGCAATTCCGGAATCGCAGATCGTCACGGTCGAGGGCGGCAGTCACTTTCTTCCAAGCACGCATCCGTCTGAGATCGCAACACTGGTGCGGCGGCAAGTGGGTGGATTGCCGCCGTCGTAGCGCGGCTTGCGCGCACGCGCTGGAAGTCGCCGCTCAGGAGATCGACGCTGCTGGCGACCGCTAAACGCATCATTGCGGTCCTCGCCACGAGCTGTGCCCAACGCCTGCTCCGGCCTTCGAGGATTCGGCGCAAAGTTTGTGCGCGACCGTCGCTGGTCGTGTCGCCGTCCCGTAGGCGGCGACGTTCTCCCTGGAGACCGACATGAACACCTCCGCATCTGGTTCGCAAAAAAACCCCGCCCCGTGGAACAAGGGCAAGGTCGTCGGGCAGAAGGCGCCCCTCAAATTGAAGGAGATCTGGGCCATTCGGGTCCGCCTGCAAATGGAGCACCGCACGCGTGAGCTTGCTTTGTTCAATCTTGGTTTGGACAGCAAGCTCCGAGGCTGCGATCTCGTTGCCCTGCGTGTTCGCGACGTTTGCCACGGCGACGCAGTCGCCAGTCGGGCGCTCGTGGTCCAGCACAAGACCGGCAACCCTGTGCAGTTCGAGATCACCGCTGCTACGCGCGAAGCTGTCGGAGCCTGGATCAAAATGGCTGGGCTGCGAAGCGACGGCTACCTCTTCACGAGTCGAATGCACGCATCCCCGCACCTCGGAACTCGGCAATACGCCCGTATCGTTCACGGTTGGGTCGAGGAAATTGGTCTTGATGGTCACGCCTATGGCACGCACTCGATGAGACGGACCAAGCCGACGCTGATCTATCGCAAGACCAAGAACCTTCGGGCGGTTCAACTGCTGCTGGGGCACACCAAGCTGGAAAGCACCGTCCGTTACCTGGGCATTGAGGTGGAAGACGCGCTCGACATCGCCGAGCAGATGGAGATTTGACGGCAGCGCCACCCGGCTCCGGTGAAGGCCGGGGTCGGGTGAAGCAAACCATGGGGGTACGGTGCCGATCAGTCCACTCAGGTCCGCGTCCCGGAATTTGGCGTTTGTTTCACACCATACCCTAGGCCCCGGTCAAGCCGTCTGCCCCTCCGGCAAGGCGATCGACGCAGCGCTTTGTTGTGGCTGGATCGATGGGCAACTCGCCGGGTTCGATGAACACTACTTTCTGGCTCGCATGACGCCGCGTCGGCCAGGGAGCCGGTGGTCGGCGAAGAACCGCGCCGCCGCGAATCGGCTCTCGGAAGAGGGCCACCTTCATTCAGCGGGGCTAGCCGAGGGCGGCCAAGGCCGACGGACGGTGGGACGCTGCCTACGCTTCTCAAGGAAGGGCGGAATTGCCGGAAGACCTAGCCGTCGCACTTGCGTCGAACGCGGCAGCGAAGCAGTTCTTCGAGGCGTTGGATCGTGCCCACCGATTCGCCATCATTGACCGGGTGAACGAAGCCAAACGAGCTGAAACGCGCGCCGGCCGTATCGCGAATTTCGTGGAGATGTTGGCTCGCGGGGAAGCGATCCATCTCCTCACTGCCGGTGTTCGGCCAGACGGGTCGGGCGCCCGCACGGCCGTGGGCGACCCTGTCATCAGTGCGCCGAAATCGCCATTGAACGTGTAATAAATCCGCGCTGAATGATTTGTTACCCCTTGTAGCGCAACACATTGGCCGATATCGTGTCGAATTCTCTACTATTGCGCCACACGATGGCTCCCGCATCACATGAACGTCCATCCTTCTGACAGAAAGGATTTCCATGAGTCCAAACCATCGCACTGCCGACGACATGGTGCTCGATGCGTTGCATTCCATGCGCACGCTCGTTGGTATGGAAGTTGCGTTCATTTCGCAATTCAAGGATGGACGACGCATCTTTCGCTACGTTGACCCGCTGGCTTCCGACGTCCCGATCCGTGTTGGGGGTTCGGATCCTCTGGAGGACAGCTACTGTCAGCGCGTTATTGATGGGCGTCTGCCCGAGCTGATCCAGGATGCCATGCAGCTTGCCGAAGCGCGCAAGCTGCCGGCGACTGCAGCCGTGCCGGTTGGTGCCCACCTCAGTGTCCCGATTCGATTGAGCGATGGCGGCATCTACGGAACCTTCTGCTGTTTTAGTCGGGCCGCAAACTGCGCGCTCAATGCACGCGACATCGACACGATGCGGTGTTTTGCCGACATCACGGCCAAATTCATCGAGCAGCAAGTGGCTGAGGAAAAGCGCCGCGAAGTGCTCCTTGCGCGACATACGGCGGTTCTGAATGCAGAGAGCTTTGCGATCGTTTACCAGCCCATCGTGCATATCGTGGACAGTCAGGTCGCTGGTTACGAAGCGTTGACGCGGTTCCTGGCAGAGCCTGTTCGGACGCCCGACGTCTGGTTTGCGGAAGCGGCGGAGATCGGGCTCCAGCAGACGCTCGAACTGGCCGTGATCGCCAAGGCCCTGCATAACCTGAGCCGCCTCCCTGAGGACACCTACGTTTCCATCAATGCATCGCCGGCCACTGTTCTGAGCGGGGCACTAGACGAGGCACTTTCGGGCTACCCCTGCGAGCGCCTGATGTTGGAAGTCACGGAGCATTCCTCCGTCAATGACTATGCGCAGGTCGTGAAGGTCCTCAAGCCGCTACGGCGGCGCGGGTTGCGGCTAGCCGTGGATGATGCAGGGGCCGGATTTGCAAGCTTTCGGCACATCCTCGAACTGAAACCGGACGTCATCAAGCTCGACACCAGCCTGATTCGACAGATTGATACCGATACAGGCCATCGTGCGCTGGCCGCCGCGCTCGTCCGATTCGCGCAGGAAACGGGGAGTCAGGTTGTCGCAGAAGGTGTCGAGACAGAAGGCGAATTGGCGATCTTGCGTGAGTTGAGCATCGACAAGGTGCAGGGGTATCTCCTTGGGCGCCCTGCCCCGATCGAAACATTTCTCAGCGGTAGGGTCGCTTAGATTAGCGGGCTGCTCTTCGAGCAACGGCGAGTGACGGCAAGTTGACCAAATTCGTCTCTTGGACGGACGAACCGGTGGGGCGGCGGCCAGTTGCCCGCCGGATTCTGGCCGTGCGCAGAATCTGATTGGCAGATCGCACGCTTGGCGCCGACGTTTTGAGCGTCCCCGTCACTCCCGGGAAAGATGTGGCAGCAGTTCGCGCTGCCCTGTCACCGTCACGGCGACAGATCGGCCGTCCGTGCGGCGCAGCCACCCCTTGTCGATGCAATGCTGGAAGATCTGGTCGGCGAGTTGGCCTGCCAGATGATCCCGGCGCTCGGACCAGTCCAAACAGCGATAGGCGAAGCGGCGGCGCGTGGCGGGCGGATCAACACGTAGGCCGAGTTCACCCAGCCAGCGTTCCCCCGTCGCTGTCAGCGCGAATCCTTCCGACACCGGCGTTAAGCATCCGCGCGTCTGCATCGTGTCGAACAGTTGGATGGAGAGCTGTCCTGCCAGATGCCCGTAGCAGCATCGGGCGAACCGCAGCGCGCGTCGCTTGGGATGCTCCCAAGTGTGATCATGGACCTGCCGTTCGGCAACCAGGGCAAGCGCTTCCAGCGCGCGCGCCACATCCTCGTTGGCCAATCGGTAATAGCGGTGTCGCCCGCGCGGCTCACAGCACACCAGCCCGGCAGCCAGTAATTTGGCCAGGTGACCACTTGCAGTCGCTGCGGTCACCGACGCGGTGCGGGCCAGTTCACCCGCACTGGCATATTCACCCGACAACAGGTAGGCCAGCATCCGCGATCGTGCAGGATCACCGATCAACGTGGCGACGCTGGCCAGGCGAGGTTCGTATGCAGCGATCATCGGTTCAGCTTAGCGCGTTCAGCGAGTCAGGCGGGGCTTGCGCTCGGTCGTGCATCCCGTAGTCGCGGATCACCGTGGCCACGCGAAGCCTGTAGTCCTTGAACACGCTGCCGCGTCCTTCACGCTGTGCCGCCCGGTGTTCGGCTTGGGCCCGCCACCGGCGCACGGCCTCTTCGTCGCGCCAATAGCTCAACGACAGGTAGCGCCCCGGCCGCGACAGGCTCTCAAAGCGTTCGATGGAGAGAAAGCCGTCAAGCGCCTGTAGCGAACCCTTCAGTTCCGCCGCCAGATCGAAGTAGCGCTGCTGTGCGCCGTCCTGAGGTTCCAACTCAAACAGCACGGCAATCATGGCCGGATCTCCCGCGGGAGATTGCGCGTGCCCTCCACGTCTTCCAGCCAGGACCGCTCCTCGCGCAAGATGAAGCGGTGGGTTTGCGCCGCCTCGAAGTTTGCCTTTCCCTCAGGGTCTTGACGCAGATTGGCGCGATAGCGCTCGTAGGCGGCCAGGTCGTCGAATCCCACCAGTCCCCAGGCAACATTGTTCGTCCCTTCGTCGGGCAAGAAATAGCCCACAAGGTGGCCGCCGCAGCGGGGGATGATGTGGCCCCACGCACGGGCATAGGCGGCGAATGCCTCGCGCTGGAAGGGGTCGATCTCGTACCGGATGAAACAGGTGATGGGCATGTTGGCTCCAAACCAGGAAAGGAGGGTGCCAGTCTAGGTACGCAGAGGGGATGGATGATTCGATCTGGAACGAAACAACACAATGAGGCGAACTGGGACACTCGACGCCACCCAAACTCCTGGCGCATCCTTCATGCAGTCCGAAGGCGCGAAGCCAAGAGAGCTTGCCCTGTTACTCGCCCTTGCGACGGTGTGGGGTGCGTCTTACACCTTTATCAAGCTTGGCGTGGAGAGCCTTTCTCCCGTTACTTTGATCACTGCACGGACCCTGATCGCTGCGGTGTTCCTCACGGGAGTGATGCACATGCGTGGCAAAGCGCTGCCGCACGATGCACCGACCTGGCGTCGATTCGCCGTTTAGGCTCTACTCAATAGTGTTGTTCCATTCACCCTCATCGCCTACGCAGAGCGCTCGGTCGACGCAGGTCTGGCAGTCATCCTGAATGCCGGTACGCCTATCATGGCGTTTTTCGGCACGTGGCTTATCACACGGCACGAGTCGCTGACACCACGCAAAGCCATTGGGGCGATCTTTGGTTCGGCTGGAATCTGCCTGGTGGTCGGCACACAGGCGCAGGGTGTCGGTGCTCAACTTATGGCTCAGTTGGCGATCGTGTTGGCCACCGCCTGCTATGGAGCGGCGGCCATCTATGGCAAGCAGTTCAAGGGGATGGATCCGATGGCGCCCGCAGCGGGGTCTCAGATCTGCGCCGCGGCGTGCATGGTGCCCGCCAGCGCCCTCATGGACCATCCCTGGACGCTCGCGCCTTCGAGCGCATCCTTGATGGCTTTACTGGGACTGTCGGTGCTGTCCACCGCGCTGGCGCTGGTGATTTACTTCCGGCTAGTCAGAACCTTGGGATCCCTCGGAACAACCGCCCAAGCCTATTTGCGGGTTCCGGTCGGGGTGCTCATCGGTATGGCTTTCCTCCATGAGCGCCTGGCGCCGACCACCTGGCTCGGGTTGGCATGCACCGTCGTGGGCGTGGCAGCGATGGTCATGCCGGCGTCAAAGACCTCGACTTCACAATAGTTGCGAGGAGCAAGGCGGTGGATCGCGACGGACAGCGGTTTTGTGGGCGACGATCGGCATGTGGCTCAAATTGGCGCCGCCGCCCACACGAATGACGCAGATGTCGTCCTCATGAGCGGACATACCTATGCAATGGCCTGTTACACAGTTCTGGCGGAGGACCAGCCAGTGACTGCACCTCGGCCGAAGCGGTCTTTCAGGCTGCTCGCCCGAGGGGCCGGTTCAGACTGTGAGCTGCCATACGAACCGACGAAGCGCATGGCGGCTAGTTGCGCACAACGAGACGGTGGAAGGGCCGGCGCTATCCGCGGAGCGTACTGAACATTTCCCGTACCTCGTCCTCAGTCACAACTTCGGCGCGCTCACCTAGTGGGCTTCCGGACGATCCACCACTTTCGTACTCCGGCTCACGTTCATCGCGTTCAGCGATGGCCTGGTCAATCGACGAAAGTATGCGCGCGAAGTCAAGGCCGTACCGCTGCGTGAGTTCGTTGAGCGAGTTTCGCAGCTCATTGAGATCGTTCGGATCGGAACAGTTGTCAAAGGCCTCTCGCACACCTTCACGCCGGTAGTGATCCAGAGCTTCGCTGAGCTTGCTCCCGTCGGTCTCCAACCACTCCACAGCCGAATCAGGAAAGTTGAGCAGGGTGAGCCAGTCGTTGGCGTCTGCAAGCGCAAGTCGTGTGAGCACAACATCCAGGATCACGCGGTAGATGGCTTGGCCGCCGTTGCTGAGGTACCAGTCCTTGCCGTTCATTGCGTCCAGGGCGCGGAGAGCGGAGGAAATAGGGAACCAATGTTTCTCCCAGCGTGCGACGAGATGCGCTGCGTACTGCTCGCAAAGCTGAACGAACGTTCTACTCCGCAGCGCATCGCAAATTTCGACAAGTCTCGCAAGCCGGGCCTCTTCACCGGCGTCAACCGGGTGGCCAATCCTTCCCCGCGGGGTCTTCTCCCAACGCATGGACTCACCATACAGGACGCGCTGAAAGAGCAAACGCAGTCGTGCGTCGTCAGCGGATAACGCGGCAAAGAGTGGCTGGTCGTTCCGCTCGGTCGCAAGGCTCCAGAGGCTTGTGACCTGCTTAAATCGTACGGCGCTGCTGGCGATGTCGAATGCAATCACGGGGGTGCGGCAGATGACCCCGGCCACGAAGTCACGGATAGACGGATTGATGAACTCCGCGTGCCCCGAGCTGTAGGATAGGAACGCCCCATCCAGTTCCTGCAGCGCCGCGCGAAAATCGCCAGGTCCCCTCGGTCTGTTGTAGCGCTCGGAATTGCCGAGATGGAGGGCGTCGAATGCCGGCTCAAGGTCCACTACGTCGGTCCATTCGCCAAGGCAGTAGAGCGTCAGTAGGAGATCACGGCCAGCGTCGGAAATCTGGGTATCGAACGCGTGAGCCCATAGTGTCTCAGGCGCTTGCAGCAAATCGGTGATGCTCTGCCGGTACTGCTCGGGCGGTGGTGACCGCAGGCGGGTCAGTGATGCCAGCCACTCGACTAATCGTGGGTTGAAGTGGTCGTGCTTGATGATGTCGAGGAAGAAGTCATCCTCCAGAATTGCATCCCTGTACCGCTGCGGCAGGTCGCTGAAGTACAGATGGTTGTAGAGAATTCGGGCGCGCTGTCCGAAAGAGTAGTCGTCCAACTCCAGGACGCAGCGATGGTCCATCATCGCGCTGTGCAGGAAGCGCTCCGACATTTGGAACGCCCTGCGCAGGATGTGCTCTCGCGTGGTCAGGACAAACTTGCTGTGCGGCGTGCTCCGCACCATCTCCATAAAACTGATAAGCGCCGCGTCGTTGTTGCTGCGCAGGTAGATCCTCTGGTCGCCGAGGAACGTCTGGCCGAGAAAGTCGTCGTAGTAGAAGATTTGTTTTCCCTGCGGACGAAAAAGTCGTTTGCCTTCGGCCAGGTCGGTTTGGATGACGACCGGTTGATAACCATCTTCCAGGTGGGCGAACAGTAGCATTTCGGCCAACGTCGTCTTGCCGATACCGGGGACGCCCGAGATGATGGCGACGCGCTGCTCCTGCAGCAGTTGCTGAGCACGGGGAAATGCCTTGTTTTGGACGAAAACTGGCAGCTTGCGCCGGATGCGCTCGACCTCAAACTCGGTCTGCGTCACCTCAGCGTTGTGCAGCACGCGATCTAGTACCGCGGTGCTCGTCAACCAAAGCTTGAAGTTGGCGCGCTCAATCGCTGGATGGCGGCTTAGCAGGCCATCCAGATCATCTGCCCCTTTTACATCGTCCGGTGTCAGGAGGAAAGGCTTGCAGACCTCGACAATCTTGTCCTTGTCGGGGGGCGACAAGGGCAAAGAGGTGACCAGCACATAGCGCTGCGGCTGGAGCCGCTGGACCTTGGGCATTTCACTGCTGCGCAAATGCGATAGCAGGCTGCTGACGGATGACGAAGCGTAGTGTTTGCACTGAACGATCGTCGTGCCGCCACCAAGCGGCGCAAAGCGCAGATCGATGCCCCGGTCGCGGCCGGTTTTGAAAGCCTCCAGCGGGACGTTCCATTCCGCCTGAAGCAGATCACGAGTTAGCTCTTCGAAGTCCTGCGGGGACAACGATTTGTAGTCATAGCGTCCCATCGATTGTCGATCTCCCGCTGTTGATCTCCACTTCCGTCCGCTGTGCTGCCTTACGCGAGCGCCTCAACCGCCTGATAGAGCTTTCGCAGGTGCGCATCGGACATGTCGAGGATCGGCTCGTACATGAACGAATTCAGGTGGATGTTCTCGGGCGTCATAAGCGCCACGCGTTGGAGCACCCCAATTGACGCTGCGTCGCCCGGGAACTGCATTTGAAAGCGTTTCAACAGCACTGGCGTTTGGTTGGCTTTGATACCAGCGACGAAGGCAGAATCGGCGATCTTGCCCACCATGAAGCGCTCCGCCGCAAGACGCGTCGCGATTGCGAGAACGACCTTGTTGGGGAAGTTGATGCCCTCGGGTGCCTTCAGGCACTTCGCCGCTTCGTCGGCGACCAAATCAACGACGGGCTTCTTGCCATCGGTGGAGCTGCCCTTCGTGTTGAACAGGCCGTTGTAGATCGTGTCTAGGTCCGCGACGGTGATGCTCTGCGAGTCCGCCTTCCAATGCAGCAACGAAGTCAGCTTCACGAATTCCGGGTCGGTCTCACCACGCGTGTACTCGATCAGATTGCGGATGAACGAGATCGACGCGATCTTCTTCATCGGGTCCTTGAAGAAAGCGCCCTTCCAGTCTCTGGTGAAGACATTCTTAATGCCAGCGGCCGGCTGCAGTGCCACGCCGGTACTGGTCTTCGAAGCCATCAGGCAGTTGCTGTAGCCGACGAAGCGGCTCTCGACCGTCCGGTAAAAATCGAAGTTGTGCGTCAGCAGAATCTGATTGAAGTGCGGGCTCTCCGAGATGTCCATCAGGTACTGGATGATCGCGTACTTGTTCTTATAGTCGAACGAGTCCGCGATGTCGTCCACGATGATCAGCGTGTCCTGCCTGGCCTTCTTCCGTGCCTCGATCTCGAATAGGATGTTCAGCACATAGAGCGCCTTCTTCTCGCCGGTGCTGAGGGCCTGCAGCAGTGACGCGCGGTCAACGGAAGCCTGCTCGGTGCCGTCGTAGAAGATGAAATCAAGGCTCAGCATCTCCTGCTGGCCCAGAATCACATCCACGCGATTCGCAGCCTCCAACTTGAACGGCACGAAGAATCGCTCGTTGAAGATGTCGATGACATCTTCCCACTGGGTCCGCTCTTTCTTCGCCTGTTCCTCGATTTCCTTACGCCGCGCTTCAGCCGCCTGATACTGATCCAGCAGCGCCTTGTAGAGGTCGAACCGGGCATCGACGTAGGCCTTCCAGACCTCCTGTCGGAAGTCGGCCATGTTGGCGAACTTGGCCAGCAGTTCTTCGTGGTTGAGCAGGTAGGCTTCGAAGTCGCGCACGGCGACGTTCTTCTGGATCAGCTTCTCGATCTCGGCGAATTTTTTGCGGAGATCCTTGTCGTTCGAGATCGCCTCCTTCTCCTTGGCGACTAGGTCTTCCAGCTCCTTCTGCGTCGTGATTTCCTTCTTCTCGCCGGCGTTGAGGTTGACGGAGTGCTTGGCGGCGAAGAAGCCGTTGTCCGCAAGCTGCTTCGCGATCTGCGCCGCGTTGTAGTAATTGAAGACACCCTTCTTGAAGTACGTCGAGGCTGCCAGCAGTTCGTTGTATTTCTTGATGAACCCGTCGATGGCGGTCTTGAAGTCCTTGGTGTCCAGGAAGCTCTGCACCTTCTCATCGAAGATCAGGTCATAGGGCACATCCTTCAGCGGCGCATCTGGCCGGTTCGCCACCTCATCCCTGATGCGATTCAGGGCGATATAGAACTTGTTGTCGTTGGCCGTGAAGGCCAGGGAGAACTCTTTCTCGATGTCGCGTTTGGAACCGGACTGCTCGCGCAGAGCCTTGAGCAGCGCAGCCTTTGCCGCGTCAATCGCGGCGTGCAGGTCCTCGTACTCTTTGCGGAGTGCGGGGTTCACCAGCAGCGTCGAAGTCTTCGCCGTATGCCCCATTGCCTCTTCGTAAGGCCGGACCACGAGCACGCTGTCTTTCGGCAACTCGGCGCCGGTCTCATCCTTGACGTTCCGCGTGCAGACCCGCGCCGGAAAGATGCGGTCCTTCGAAGCGGTGCCGCCGCCAATGTCCTGGAAGGTCTGCGCCAGCGAGGTCTTCATCGAGCCGTTCGGCGCGTAGATAGCAATAGCGCTGGTGTTCGAGAAGTCCAGCGTCGCTGTCAGTCTGCGGATACCGTAGCAGTGTTCGAGGTCAATCGTCAGAGCTTTCAAGGTCCCCCCTCTCGTTCTGGTCCAGCCAGTGGTCGCGCATCCGCCCGCTGGTCAATTGCATTCGGTCCAACTATCTTGCCTTCTAGTATTTCAGGTTTTGCAGAGCGCCCACTCAGAATTGGTTGAGGGAGCTGTGGATCCACAAGCCGCAGCTGCGAAGGCTTTGAATGGTCTGACTTCGTGCAAGCGGTTAGCAGAAGCATAGGGGTCCGAGCGACTTTAGCGTGTGCGATCGCAGCGCTGACCGTCTTGCCTGGCCGCACCATGAGGAGGCGAGCCGGAAACTCGAACTACCGCGGGACGTAGTTGAGGCGCTTTGCTGCAATTGCGGTACCACGGCGAACCTAAGGCGCTGCCTTGACGCAGCGAATGCGGCATCGCTTCCAACTGCAGGATTAGGCGAATGACCTACCGCCGGGGATCGGGTGTGATCGAAATGGGCACGAGAGCGGGCATTGATGCGCCAAAAGGCGAGGACCGCAACCGCTGCAAAGCGGCCGTCTGGTTCGGCTCGCTCAGTGCCCGCAACGGCCGACAAGCAGTCCCATACAAGCATGCGCCTCGCGTGCGGGCACCCAAGGCTTGGACGCTTCACCTGTTGCACTCCTACCCACCTGGTGGGGGTCGTGCGGCGCGACGCATACCCGCAGGACGATCGCTGCAGCATGGCCCCGCCTGGGCTCGGGCAACAGGCTACCCGGCGGCGACGAGACTTCATCCCGCGCGAGCTTGACGCGCCGACCGCGCCCCCCAGACGCCAAAAAGCCCGAGTGGCGTGAACCACTCGGGCCTTGAAACTGGCGTCCCCTAGATTTGCACAGCCTCGCCACGATTTAGCACGGCGAGCGAACTGGCAGATCGTGCTGCCGCTGAAAGCGGCGCGGCAGCGACGACCCCCAGTGGGGTAGAACGCGGCTCACGGCGGCCCGGTTGTGCCGGCAGTTCGGAGGGCTACGGTGGCGGTGCTACGCCCATCATGAGGTCCACGCCCCGATCGGCCACGGCCATGACCGTGGCATTCGTGTTCGAGCTAATGATCTCCGGCATCATGGATGCATCGAACACACGGAGACCATCGATACCCTTGACCTTGAGATCCGGCGTCAACACCGACATCGGGTCGTCCTCGCGCCCCATCCGACATGTCCCGACCGGGTGATAGTTCGACTCGGTCGTCCGTCGAACATAGTTGCCGAGCGCTTGATCCGTCTCGAGGGCAGGCCCGGGGCTGGTTTCCTCCTTGACGATCGACGCGAAGGGCTCCGCGGACACTACGGTCCTGAAGAATCTCAGCGCCTCGACCAAGCGTATCGTGTCCGCCTCGTGCTGAAGCCAGTTGGGGCTGACCCGGGCATCGTCATCCGGGTCGCCCGAGCGCAGCCGCACCGTTCCGCGCGACAGAGGCCGCACCAGGTTTGCCATCAGCGTCATGCCATAGGTCGGCCTTGGCGCTTGCGGGTCGGGCCACATCACACCGACACAATACAGTTGCAGGTCCGGCT
>JAGWOZ010000233.1 GCA_028870715.1 Betaproteobacteria bacterium
TCGCCAGATATGTAACTTTACGTTCCATCCGCATGATTGGCATGCGGGAAATCGCGGAGATTTCACTCTCAAAAACCACCTGTAAGGGTGCGTTTCACATATTTCCCCTGCCGGCTGCAAAACACCTTCGCCCAAACCGCAGGGAATGCGCCGATTGCGCCATGCCGGGCATCCACCGCAGGCCTAGACGAGCTCCCGCAGCCGGTACCAGAGCATCCCCAGGACCAGGGCGGGCGTGCGCAAAAGGTCCCCACCTGGAAACGCGCGGTGGTGCAACCGGGCGAACAGATCGAAGCGTCCGGCCTGGCCGCTGATCGCCTCCGCCGCAAGCTGGCCGGCAAGGCCGGTCAGCGCCAGGCCATGGCCGGAAAAGCCTTGCAGGTACAGCACGTCAGGGCTCAACCGGCCGAAATCAGGCGCGCGGTTCATGCTGATGTCCACAAAACCGCCCCACGCGTGCGTCACGGCCACGTCCTGCAGCTGCGGAAACACGCGCACCATGCCCCGGCGCATGGTGGCAGCCAGGTCGCGTGGCGAGACCGTGGAGTAGCTCACCCTGCCGCCGAACAGCAGGCGATCATCGCTCGACAGCCGGTAGTAGTCCAGCACGAACTGGTTGTCGCTGACTGCGGCGCGATTGCGGATCAGCGCGTTCGCGCGCTCACGCCCCAGTGGCTCGGTGGCGATGATGTAGGTGCCCACGGGCATGATGCGCCGCGCAAGCATCGGCGCCACCGCACCGAGATGGGTATTGCCCGCGAGCAGCACGTGGTTGCAGCGCACCTCGCCCTGCGCCGTGCGCACCCGCGCCTGGCCCGCAGCCTGCGCCGCGGGCTGCACCTGCACCACCTCGCTGTGCTCGTGAATCACGGCGCCAGCCTGGCTTGCCGCGTGCGCCAGACCCAGCGTGTAATTCAGCGGGTGCAGGTGGCCGCTGAGCGGATCCATCACGCCGCCTACATAACGTGCGCTTGCAATCGCCGATTGGGTGGCAGCAGCATCCAGCCACTGCAGGTGGCTGGCGCCGTAGCGTGTGCGCATGTGCTCGGCCCAGTGCCGCAGCTCACGCGCCTTCTTGGGCGTGACGGCCACCGTCAGCGCCCCGGGCGTCCAGTCGCAGGCGATCGCGTAGCGCTCGATGCGCCGCTGCATGAGTTGCAGCGCCTCGAGCGACATGTCCCAGGCGGCCTGCGCCGCAGCATGGCCGAGCTGCTGCTCGAAGGGCCCCATCTCGCTTGCATAGCCGCCAAGCGCCTGTCCGCCATTGCGCCCCGAAGCGCCCCAACCCACCTGCATGGCTTCGAGCACGACCACGCGCATGCCACGCTGCGCGAGCTCGAGCGCGGCTGACAGCCCGGCCAGGCCAGCGCCCACCACGCACACGTCGGCCTGCACGCTGCCGCGAAGCGGCGCATGGCTGGGCGCGGGGTGTGCCGTGGCCTGGTAGTAGGAATGCTCCACCAGCGCCTGGGCTTGCTGCTGCAGGCGCATCATCGTGCCACCCCGCGCGCGCCTGCGGCAATGCGGGCGCAAAGGTAGGTCCACACCAAGACTGCTGCCGCGTTGGCCGTGAGTTCGGCATGGTCATACGCGGGCGCCACCTCGACGCAATCCATGCCAACAAACGGCAGGGATTGGCCGCACAGCTCCTCGAGCAGACTCAGAACCTGATTCGTCGACAGCCCCCCGGGCTCGGGTGTGCCCGTGCCCGGCGCATAGGCCGGATCAAGGCAGTCGATGTCCAGCGTCAGGTAGACCGGCGCGCCGCTGGCACGCAAGCGCTGCGTGATGTCCGAGACGACGCCCGCGAGTTGGAGCGGACTTTCCAGGCCGCGAAGCGCACGCGCGGTGTAAATGCACCCGCCGATGTCGCTCACATACTCTCGCGCCTCACGCACCGCAGCCGACCGTATGCCCAGCTGCACGATGCCCTGCGGCACGATGAGCCCCTCCCGATGCGCCTCGTAAACCCAGGTGCCGTGGCCCGATGGCTCGCCGAAGTGATCGCTCCACGTGTCGCAATGGGCGTCGAAGTGCAGCACCGCAAGCGCCTGGCCATGCACCTTGCGCGCAGCGCGCAGGAGCGACAGGGTGATGGAATGGTCGCCGCCCAGCCACAGCATGTGCCGTGAGCGCATCAGCGCCTCGGCCTGCGGCTCCAGTGCAGCCCGCATCTCCGGCAGACTGGTGTTGGGCAGCAGCAGGTCGCCATGGTCGACCAGCTGCGCCGTGGGCGCCACGTCAAACACCGGGTGCGTGGCATCACACAACATGGCGCTGGCCTGCCGGATGGCCGCCGGGCCGAAGCGTGCCCCCGGACGGTTGGTCACGGCGCCGTCCCAGGCCACACCGGCCAGACCGAAAGGTGCCTCATCGTCCGATTCGCCCGCGGCGGCGCGAAGGAAACGCTGTTGCGACAAGAAAGCAAAACCGTGCTGGGCCATGGGTGTTGTGAAATGCGAATGGAATGAGGTCGATTCGGGTCAGTGCTGTTGACTGCCCACAAAGCGGTCTGGAGAATAGGCCAGAATCTGGATCACTGATGGAACCACTTTACGGCCCATGCGCGGGACCACTTCACGGCACCCGGCCCCGCAAGCCCATGCCGGGGCCGCCATCGATCGGCCTGCCAAAACGTCAACCCCATGCCCTTCGCAACTGACTTCTCCCCCGAGCGCATCGCCCGCTTCATGGCCGCCGAAACGCAGCGTTTTCGCCAGGCGCATCCGAAGTCGGCCGCGCTGTATGCGCAGGCCCAGCGTCATCTCCTGTTCGGCGTGCCCATGCACTGGATGGCCGATGTGCCGGCACCGGTGCCGCTTTTCGTCGACCGTGCCCAGGGCGCGCAGCTTTGGGATGTCGATGGGCATGCGCTCGTTGACTTCTGCCTCGGCGACACCGGCGCGATGTTCGGCCACAGCCCCGAGCCCGTCACGCGCGCCCTTGCCGAGTTCGCCGCCCAGGGTGCGACCACCATGCTGCCGTCGACCGTGGCGCTGGAGGTTGGCGCCCTGCTTGAACAGCGCTTTGGCCTGCCGATGTGGCAGTTCACGGCCACCGCAAGCGACGCGAACCGCTTCGTGCTGCGCTGGGCTCGCGCCATCACGGGACGCCCGAAGGTGGTGGTGTTCAACGGTTCCTACCACGGCACGGTCGACGATGTGTTCGTGGATCTGGCGCCTGATGGCAGCGCCCTCACCCGCCCCAGCCTTCTCGGCCAGGTTCACGACTTGGCTGCATTCACACGCGTGGTCGAGTTCAACGACCTGCCCGCACTTGAGGCCGCGCTGGCCCCGGGCGACGTCGCCTGCGTGATCACCGAGCCCGTGCTGACCAATATCGGCATGGTCCTGCCTGAGCCGGGCTTCCTGCAAAGCCTTCGCGCGATGGCACGCAAACACGGGTCGTTGCTCGTCATCGACGAAACCCACACCATTTCCTGCGGCCCTGGCGGCTACACCCGCGCCTTCGGCCTGGATCCGGACATCCTGGTGCTGGGCAAACCCATTGCGGGTGGCACGCCAGGGGCCGTGTACGGCTTCACCAGCGAGGTGGGCACGCGCATGCAAAAGGCCAAGCAGGCCGCCGCCCCAGGCCACTCGGGCATTGGCACGACGCTATCGGCCGGATTGCTCACGCTGCGCCTGATGCGCGCAATGCTCAGCGAGGTCATGAGCGATGCAGCCTATACGCGCATGTTCGCCACGTCCCGGCGTGTGGCCGACGGGCTGCAGGCGGCCATGACCAGCCGCGGCTTGCCTTGGACGGTGACGCGCATTGGCGCACGCTGCGAATACCAGTTTGCGCCCGAGCGGCCACGCAACGGCAGCCAGGCACGCGCAGCCATGCGCGATGAGCTGGAGGCCGCGCTGCAGCTCGCGATGATCAACCGTGGCGTCCTGCTGACGCCCTTTCACAACATGGTTCTTGCCAGCCCCGCCCATACCGAGGCGGATGCCCAGGCGCTGCTGGGCGCCTTCGGCGATGCGCTGGACGCCCTGAGCGCGGCCTGAAGGCGCGCCCGGGCTTCGTCCGTGCCGCGCCCGGGCCGCCCTCGTCGACGCGTGCCGACGCGCGGCTAGGGCTTGATGTAGGCGAAGCCCGCCTTTTCAAGCTGCATGATGCGCACGACGCCCGCAGGCACGATCACGGCCTGTGGTACCAGCTCGGGCATGTGGCCGAGCTTCTTCGCCATGGCCTTCATGGTGTTGTGACACGCATCGAATTCGACACCCTGTGTGTCCTGCGCCTCGATCAGTTTGGCCACGGGACTGTTCTTGAGCAACATTTTCAGGCCCGGCCCGTAGGCCACGATCACGACCTGCACCTTGTCCTGGCCAAAATGCTGCAGGACGTTTTGCGCGACACTGAGCACGAAGTGCCACCGTGCAGGCTCATCCGAGGTGATTTGCAGCACCAGCTTTTGCTGCGCGAACGGCACATTGTGGATGAAGGCTGGCTTGTCGAAGTTGAAATCCTGCAGCATCGACGGGTTCGCCGCCTGTGCGAGGGACATCGCGCCGCAGGCCAGGGTCAGGGCGAAAAGGGTGCCGCGCGCGGCACGCATCCAGGGGTGGGGGGTCATGTCTGTGTGTCTCCTCTAGGGTTGATGTGAATTGGCCCCTGCCATGGCGTGACGACTCACACGCCAGGGGCCGAAGTGTGCGCCGCCTCAAAACATATCAGCCGGCGCGGGGGACCTGGGTCAGCCCCGCGCTGGCTGCCGACATCAAAGCGCGGCAATCGGCAGTCCGCGCTGCACCCATTCATTCATGCCGCCGGGA
>JAGWOZ010000234.1 GCA_028870715.1 Betaproteobacteria bacterium
TGCAGGGTGAAGACCGCGTCGGGGTAGAACACCGACAGGTTCCAGGCATAAATGCCGCCCGCAAGTCCCGCCACGAGCGCCGACACCAGCCAGACGATGAGTCGCACCCGCACCACGTCAATGCCCGCCATCGATGCGCTCGTGGGATCCTGCTTCATCGCACGCAGGGCCATGCCGAAGCGTGAGCGCCGAAAATAGGCGGCGACCGCAGTGGCCACCAGCAAGAGCCCGAGCATCGCCGCATAGCTGGTGCCTGGTGCATAGACCTGCTCGATCTTCAGCCCGTAGGGACCCCCGGTGATATCGCTCAGATTGGGATTGGATACGACGAAATAGAGAATTTGCGACGCTGCCAGGCTGGCGATGGAAAAGTATGCGCCGGACAGTCGCAGGAGTGGCCCGAGGATCAGCGCCATCAGCACCGCGGCAAGCCCGCCGCCCGCCACGCAGCCCAACACCGGCAAATGCGTATGCAGCACCAAAAGCGACGTGGCGTAGGCGCCGCATCCGAAAAAGCCCACATAGCCAAAGGGCAGGTAGCCGGTGAAGCCGTACAGCAGGTTCAAACCCTGCGCGAGCACGATGAAGGTCATCAAGGTGAACAGCAGGGTCTGATTGCCGTATACGTGCGGCAGCAGCATGAAAGCGGCAGCCACCAGCACCAGCACGATGGCGCCAGGGCGTGCGCGAGCCAGCCAGGAGTTATGCAAGGCGCACCGCCTTTCCGAGCAGACCGGACGGTCGGATGAGGACGATGATGAGCAGCAGGGCGTAGGGCACAACGTTGGACCACGACGAGTAGTAGGTCTGCATCAGCATCGTCCCCAGGCCAAACACCAGGCCCCCGACCACCGTGCCCAGCGGGTTGCCCAGTGAGCCGATGATGACAATGGCGAATGAAGTTGTCGTGAGTTCGTTGCCCAGATCGGGCGACACGGAGCCCAGCAGGTAGGGCACGAACACGCCTGCGATACCCGCCAGCGCCAGGCCGGCCACGAAGGCAATGCTCGAGACCCGATGCACATCGATGCCCGTTGCAAGTGCTTCATCACGGTTCGCCATGATGGCGCGCGTTGCATAGCCGAGGCGGGTGTGAGAGAAATAGGCCCAAAGCCCGGCGATCGCCGCCAGACTCACCGCGGCAGCCCACCACCAGCTATCCGGGAACTGCTGGCCGAGCACGCCAAGATTGCCTGCGCCCAGCGCCTCGCTCGGCAGTGAGCGCTGGTCGGCACCGAATGCCAGCACGGTGAGCGCCTCGATGATCTGCCCAATGCCAAAGAAGAGGATGAAGGACAGCATCTCGGGGTCGCCCGAGCGCTGCAGACGTGGCACCACGGCACGGTAGAGCGGCCACCCGATCACGACGGCACCAACGATCGACAGCGGAACCGCCCACAACGGGTTGAGCCCGAAGTGCCGCGAAACGATCCATGCGATATAGCCACCGAGAACGATGAATTGTCCATGGGCCAGATTGATGATGCGCATGACGCCGAAAATCAAATTCAGCCCGATGCCCACCAAGCTAAAGAAGATGCCGTACAGAATGCCGCCGATGATGGCGTATTCGAGCAGTTCCAATCGCCCTCCGCGATCCGAGTGTCAGTCGAGCCTTGCCCTTGCCGGATGTCGCTCCTGCCAATCCTGTTCACCCACAGCGAGGCGGAAATGATCCGCCTCGCCCCAAACAATGGGAAGGAGGCCAGGGGCAGGAGGACACTCAGTCAGGGTTTCGGCGCCGGGTATACGGCCTTGCCCGTTGCCTTGTCGTCGGGGTACACCACGACGAACTTCGTGCCGCTGCCTTCCGGAACGAGCTGGGCCACAGGGAAGGGCTGCCCGAGTTGCGCTCCATTTTCGTTGATCTTGAACTCACCAAGCAACGTGGTGGTCTTGCCTGACATATCCATCAATGCCTGATGGAAAGCAAGCTGTTCAAACTTGGGCGCCATGTCAAGCATGTGCTGGATGATCAGCCCCGTGTTGTAGCCCGCCGAATCCAGGAAATTGGGCTCCTTGTGCTGGGCTGCCTGGAAGGCCTGCACGAACTGTGCAGTGTTCATGCCATAACTCACCTTGTCATATTTGACGAGCGGGGGCGTGGGGTAGGTGTAGGTGTAGGCCAGAGCCTTGGCGCCCACGTTCTTGGTGATCAAGCTCAGAAGCTGACCGGGGAAGATCGTGAACGTCATGTTGAAGTGCAGCCCGCTTTGTGACAGCGCGCGCAAGAAGGCGATGTCATTGGGCGCATAGCCGAACTCCAGCACGGCGTCCGGGTTTGTGGCGGCGACGGTGTGCAGAAGAATGGTGTAGTTCGACTCGCTGGTTGGCACGGCGTGGAAATACACTGGGGTCACACCGCCTTTGACCAGGACGTCCCTGAGGGTGTTGGCTTGTGACGCATCGAAGTCGTTGGCGTCGTAGACGATGGCCACGCGCTTGATTTTCTGCTGCAGCAGATACTTGCCGAGGGGCACAGGCCACACGGTCGACGACGGAATGCTCACGTCGGCGAGGTAGTCGGTTTTCTTGGTGAAGAAGTTGGCGCCGGAACCCGTTGGATCGATCAGCAACATGTGGTGCTCGGCCGCCAGCGGGACAGCAACGGACGTGAGCACGGAGCCGAAGTCGGCCACCAGGATGTCCACCTTGTCCTGCGTGATGAGCTGGTTGTACAGCGTGGTCGCCGTGGAGGTGGAACTCTGGTCGTCGTAGGCAACGATCTTGACCGGAATCTTCTTGTCAAAAGACTTCACAAAGACGCCGCCGTCCTTGTTGACCGCGGCCGCCCAGAACTGCAAGCCTTCATACTGCCCCTGCGAGGCCACAGCGAATGGGCCGCTCGTCGCATAGAGCGTACCGATCTTGAGTTCAGCCGGGGCCGTTGCGGCGTGCGCGCCGAGCGTGGACAGGGCTAGGGCGCCGGCGGCTGCCATGGCTTTCATGGCTTTGGGCATGCGGATTTGCATGAGAGAGTCTCCTGGGTTCTTGGCCTGTATCGCGTGGCCAAACTGCGGTTAGATTGTGACGTGATTTTGAATTGAATTGTCACTTTTGATTCTCGTTGTCGACGCATCGCAGGTCAACGCATGGCCCGCACTTAGATGCAACTGAATGCTTCCTGGCTTGCGTCGGCAGGTGATCCGTGGCCATTGGCCTGGCGTCCCTGTCGCGCACCCATGCCGTTCGCCAGTCGCGGACATGTCCGGCACGAGACTTGCTGGAGCACCGGTCGGGCCGCAGCGGTTGTGCCGTACGCTCGTCGGGCCAAGAGCAACGCCGTGGTCCGATAATGCCACTGCGACCCAACCCGAAAACAACGGAGAATCCGCCATGGATCTGCCCATGCTCCAAGTCGTCCAGCATCCGCTTGTGCAGCACAAGCTCACGCTTGCGCGCAGCCGTGACACCACCACAGACAACTTCCGGCGGCTCGTGCGCGAAATCGCCGCGATGCTGGCGTATGAGGCCACGCGTGATTTGCCCACGCAACTGGTGGATGTGAGCACTCCGGTTGCCGATTGCCGCATGCCCATCCTTGCCGGCAAGAAGCTGTGTCTGGTGTCAATCCTGCGCGCCGGCAATGGCATGCTCGACGGCATGATCGATCTGCTGCCGAACGCACGCGTGGGCCACATTGGCCTGTACCGGGATCCCGCCACGCTGGAGCCAGTGGAGTATTACTTCAAGGTCCCCGATGACATGGCCGAGCGTCTGGTGATTGTGGTCGACCCCATGCTGGCCACGGGCAATTCGGCAGCCGCGGCCCTGTCCCGGCTGAAGCAGGCGGGAGCCACCTCGCTCAAGCTCGTCAATCTTTTGGCAGCGCCAGAAGGCGTGCGCACCGTGCGTCGCGCCCATCCCGACGTGCCCATTACCCTCGCCGCGGTCGACGAAGGATTGAATGAGCATGGCTACATCGTCCCCGGCCTGGGCGATGCGGGTGATCGCATTTTTGGCACGAAGTGATGGCTGCGCCAGCCCGTTGTGCCGGCATGCCGCGGGCGATGGGATTGCGGCGCGCCCTGCCGGTGGCATGCGCACTCGCAGCATTGGATCCACGAAAATGCGCAAGTCGTGCGGAAGGCCCGCTTATTTCAGATGCCGGGAAGAGCCAACATTGAGCGTTCAAAACCGGGCGGCCGCGCACGCGGCATGACCGACAACCAGGGAGGTGAAGATGGCTGATGCGTATTTTCCCAAATGGCGCCTGAACACAGGAGGCGTCGTTGCGCCCGACGAGCGCTTACCCCCGGCCCAGACGCTGGCGATGGGTTTGCAGCATGTGGTGGCCATGTTTGGCTCCACCGTCTTTGCTCCGCTGTTGATGGGCTTCTCGCCCAACATCGCGATTCTGATGAGCGGCGTGGGTACGCTGATTTTCTTTCTTGTCGTCGGCGGCAGGGTGCCAAGCTACCTGGGCTCGTCGTTCTCGTTCATCGGCGTGGTCATCGCCGCCAGCGGTTATTCGGGCGGCGGCATGAATCCCAACATCGCTGTGGCGCTGGGCGGCATCGTTGCCTGTGGTGTGGTGTATGCGGCAATCGGCCTGGTCGTGATGGGCATTGGCACGCGCTGGATCGAGCGCCTGATGCCTCCGGTGGTCACCGGCTCCGTGGTTGCCGTGATTGGCCTGAATCTTGCACCCATCGCCATCAAATCGCATGGCGCGAGCAACTTCGAGGACTGGATGGCCGTGGTGACGTTCCTGTCGGTGGGACTGGTCGCGGTGTACACGCGGGGTATGGTGCAGCGGCTGCTCATCCTAGTCGGACTCGT
>JAGWOZ010000235.1 GCA_028870715.1 Betaproteobacteria bacterium
GAAGAAATATGGGGTGCCCGCCCGCGACATCCTGGTCGAGCTGGGCCGCCGCGGCATGGTGGGCGGCCAGGAAGACATGATTGAAGACACGGCGTTGACGCTTCAGCGCCAGCGCCAGCAAGGCGCGCAAAAGGTGGCCGCATGAAGCTCGACGAAATTGCGATTGGCCGCCTTGCCGCCCATTTAGATACGTGTATTCGCGAGGTGAAGGACACGGTCAAGATTACCGACACATATCCCGAGATGGATTGGGATGACGCCTATGCTGTGCAGGACGCGTTGCGTGAGCGGCAAATTGCGCGTGGCGCGCGAGTAATTGGCTACAAAATTGGCTTGACCTCGCTCGCGAAGATGAAGCAGATGGGTGTGAACTCCCCTGTGTTCGGCTGCTTGCTCGACGCCCACGCACTGCCTGACGGCGGAAGTGCCGACACGGCAGCGCTGATCCACCCGAAGGTGGAACCGGAAATCGCTTTCGTGCTCGAGCGCGAGCTAAAGGGGCCGGATTGCCATATCGGCGCGGTACTGGCCGCCACCGCGTTCGTACTTCCGGGCATTGAGATCATCGACAGCCGCTACCGCGACTTCAAGTTCGACCTCAAGAGCGTGATTGCGGACAATACTTCGGCAGCGCGGTTTGTTATCGGCGGCCAGCCGCTTGCCATTGCAGGCGCGGATCTTCGCACTATTGGCATTGTGCTTGAGAGAAACGGTGAGTCAGTTGCCTTCGGCGCCGGTGCGGCAGTATTGGGAAACCCTGCGGTTGCGGTAGCGATGCTGGCCAACCATCTGGCCGCGAGGGGCGAATCGATCCCAGCCGGCGCCGTCATTCTGTCGGGGGGCATCACAGAGGCGGTGGCAGTGAGACCTGGCGATAATGTGACCCTGCGAATTCACGGTATGGGTTCGATAAGCGTTCGATTCTGAGCTTACCAGGCTCATAGCAGTGCGGTTGCGTCCGCGGATCTCGACGAAGGCCTCAAGAATCGCGGGTGTGCAGCCGCAGCGTGATAGCCAATCCGCGGGGTTGCGGCGCGCACCATAAGAAGGCTCTTGGGGGGCTGACCTTTGGCGCGCGTCTAGGACGGCCTGGGTCAATCGTGGTTCGGTGCCAGCAGCGGCACACCGTCGTCAATCGAGCGAGTCTAAATTTGTCGGGCATGTGGAATCTGCATATAGATCAGACAAATTCTCAAGGAAGTCGTCATGGCGGTCACCACGTTCAATGTCGATCCGAAATTTGATCAGACGCTCGAAGCGCTGAAGACCCACTATCAGGCGAGTTCGAAAGCGGCGATCCTGCGTAAAGCCATCGCATTGCTCAACGTCGCCAGTCGCAGTGAGCAGGAAGACGGTTCGATCATCATCCGTCAAGATGGTCAAGACGTGAAGATCATCTTGCGGTGAATTAGTCCGCCGGAGTTCGACGCCAACCGCGCTAAGCCGTTGTTTTTGTTGAGGCGAGTTAAAAAATTGCCACTACAGCAGGGTCATCTGGGCGTCGCGGGTCGGCTTGGGCAGTTTGAGGGCCTGGAAGCCGGAGTTCGACAGTTACGCTCGTAAGTCCACGATATTGTTAGGGCGGACGTCGAAACGTGCCCCTACAGGAGGGCGAGTTGATCGTCGATGAGGGGTTTCGTGAGCTTGAGTCCCTGGAGGATGGCGTGGTCGGCGTCGCTGAGCGACGAGGTGCCGTCGCGGCGCTCGCCGCCCAGGTGGACCTGGTGGTACTGGATGCGCCGCAATTGTTCGAGGGCGCGCTCGGGCGAGAGTTTGGAGTCGGCGTCCTTGAGGCGCATGCGCATGACCCGGTACAGGACCAGGGCGATGAAGCAGATCAGCGCATGGGCGCGGATGCGATCGGGCAAGCGGTGGAACACCGGAGCGATCTCGATCTCGGATTTGAGGATCTTGAAGCCCCGCTCGATGTCGGCCAGGCTCTTGTAGCGCCGCAGAACCTCGGACGCCGGCAGCTCCGGCACATTGGTCACCAACAGCAGCTTGCCGTCGTTGAGCTCGGCGCGTGCCAGGGCCTTGTCGTCGATGACGTAGGTGAACAGGTCTGATTGCAGATCGACCTTGATGATCGAGCCCAGATGCGCCTCGGAGACTGCGCGGAACAGCCAGGCCTTGGCGCCGGAGTCGCTCAGACGCCGGCCCTTGAAGGCTGCGCCGTCGTCCTGCGCATCGAGCTTGCCCGCGCGCCGCTGGGCCTCCTGCGTGAGCTCGTCGATGTGCTGGCGGCGCGCTGCGGTTTGTTCCTGCGCGCAGCGCGGATCGTGGGCCCAGACCAGGCGCAGGTCCTGCCAGCGCGTCTCGCCGAGGACTTCGCGGGTGGCCGCCGCGCAGCGCTGCGTGTGGATCGGCTCCAGGATTCCCCGATGGCCACCCAAATTCCCCCAGCTGTGGCCACCTCAAACTCCCCCACCCTGGCCACGGCGCGATGAGGTGCTGAAGCCGGCGATTTCGCTGGCGGCCTGAGGTCTGGCAGGACGTTACTTTCTCCCCCTCACCGGAGGGGGCAAGGAGTGAACGTTTTGAAGCCACATTTGCAAACAACGATCTGGACGCTGCTGAGGAACGACACCAGCCAGCGCGAGATCGCGCGGGTGACGGGGATCGATCGCAAGACGATCCGCGCCTACGCCAAGCGCTTTGCCGCCGACGAACCGGCAAACTCCCCCGGGGTGGCCACCGACTCGCCAGCGCAAACTGCTCCACCCCGGCCACCGACTGCGGCGACCTCCTCGGTGTCGGCGTGCGAGCCGCACCGCGCGTTCGTCGAGGCGCAGTTGCGGCTGCAGCGCAACGCGATGGCGATCTATCAGGATCTGGTCGACCAGTACGCGTTCACCGGCGCCTACAACTCGGTCAAGCGCTTCGTCGCACGCCTGAGGAAGAAGCAGCCCGCGCAGTTCGACCGCCTGAGTTTCGTTCCCGGCGAGGAGATGCAGGTCGACTATGGCGAGGGCGCACCCACGCTCGTGCCCGGCACCGACCGCTATCGCAAGCCGCGGCTGTTCGTGGCCACGCTGCGCTACTCGCGCAGAAGTTTCAGGCTCGTGGTGTGGAAGTCCAGCCAGCAGGTCTGGGCCGAACTGCACGAGCAGGCCTGGAGGCACTTCGGCGGATCGTGCCATTACGTCGTGCTCGACAACCTGAAGGAAGGCGTGCTCAAGCCCGACCTGTACGAGCCCCGACTCAACCCGGTGTACGCGGCCACGCTGGCGCATTACGGCGTCGTCGCCGACCCGGCGCGGGTCCGGGACCCGAACCGCAAGGGCACGGTGGAGAACGCGATCGGCCACACCCAGGCCACCGCGCTCAAGGGCCGTCGCTTTGCCTCGATCGATGAGCAGAACGCCTTCCTCGACCACTGGGAGCGCAAGTGGGCGGCCACGCGCATCCACGGCACCGAGCGCCGCCAGGTGCAGGCCATGTTCGAGGAGGAGCGCCCGCTGCTGCAGCCGCTGCCGGTCGTGGGTATGCAGTCCTTCAAGGACGAGCAGCGCACCGTCTACGACGATTCCTGCGTGCGCGTCGAGCACTGCAGCTACGCGGCGCGCCCAGCGCCGATTGGCTCCAAGGTGCTGGTGCGCATCTTTGCCCGACGCATCGAGATCCGCGACCTCGCCACCCAGGCGCTGCTGCGCAGCCACGCCAAGGCCGAGCGTCCCGGCACCGTCGTGCTGCCCGCCGACGAGCGCGTGTTCAATCCCTCGCGCGAGACCCGCCGCATCCTGGCGCAGGCCAAGGACATCGGCCCCGACACGTCGCGGCTGTGCGAGATGCTGTTCGCCATCGAAGGCCGCGTTGGCCAGCGCAAGCTCTGGGGCATCGTCGGTCTGGCGCAGCGCTATCCCCGGCGCCTCATCGACTCCGCATGCGCGACCGCCATCAGCGACGGCCTGCACAGCTACCGCCACGTCAAGGCGCTGACCGAGAAACTCGTCGCCGACGCGCTGGCGGCGCTGGACGTGCCGCCGCAGGCTGAACTGGCGTTGACCCAGGAGCACGCACTGATCCGCCCCAGCGACGACTATGCCGAACTGTTCGCGCGCGGCGCCGCGCAGTCCCCCGAACCCACCACCCCGAGGAGCTTCACGCATGACCATGAATGAGATCGATCGCGCGCTGCGCGAGTTGCGCCTGTCGGGCATCGCCGACACGCTGAGCACCCGCCTCATGCAGGCCCAGAGCAACCAGGAACCGTTCCTGGAGACCTTCGCCTCGATCCTGCAGGATGAACTCGACCGGCGCCGCTCGCGCCTGACCGAGCGCCGCTTCAAGCACTCGCGCCTCGATGAGCGCGTGACCCTCACCGACTTTGACTGGCGATTCAACCCCAAGTTGCCGCGCCAGGCCTGCTTCGAATTGCACACCCTGAAGTTCATCGCCGAAGGCGCCAACGCCATGATCATCGGCAGGCCCGGCACCGGCAAAAGCCATGTCGCCAAGGCCGTGGCCTATCAGGCCACGCTGCAGGGCTTTGATGTGCGCTACGTCGAGGCCGACACCGAGTTCGCCAAGTTCGCCCTGGGTAGCGCTGCCGAGCAGGCCGCACTGCTGCGCGCCTACGTCGAGCCCGACCTGCTCGTCCTCGACGATCTGTTCCTGGCCCGCCGCATCGGCGACGCCGCCGCCGAACTGCTGCAGACCGTCGTGCACCAGCGCTACAAGCATCGCCGCTCCATCGTCGTCACCTCCAACCGCGTCGTGCAGGACTGGGGCAAGTACCTCGGCGACGCCACCATGGCCACCACCATCCT
>JAGWOZ010000236.1 GCA_028870715.1 Betaproteobacteria bacterium
TGCGGAAACGCAGGAGCGTTTAGGGTCGGCAACTGACGTCTTTATCAGCGTCATGACACCCGAGCCCTTCTATGCCGTCGGCCAGTTCTATGAGCACTTCGACCAGACGAGCGACGAGGAAGTACGCTCGCTTCTGGAAAAGTCGCGCGGGGAGATTCGATGATGCGCCCTGCAAAGACGGCTTTTCTTGCGACGCGCGATTTGGCGAGCCGGCTTGACGGGAAGGGCGAAGATTACGACGCGGTGCTTGCGATGGCGCAAGGCAAGAGCTTCGTCCTTTTGGGCGAGGCCACCCATGGCACGCAGGATTTCTACCACATGCGTGCCGACATCACCCGCCGTCTCATTGCCGAGCAGGGATTCGATGCTGTGGCCATCGAGGGTGATTGGCCAGATGCCTGGCGGGTCAACCGCTTTGTGCAAGGCGACAGCACCGATGACCCAGCCTCTGCGCTGGGGGATTTCGCGCGGTTTCCACAATGGATGTGGCGCAACCGCGAGGTCTTGGAGTTCATCACATGGCTACACGGCTTCAACGCGCGCAGTGACGTTCCGGACCGGGTCGGCTTCTACGGCCTGGACCTCTATAGCCTGTACCGCTCAGCCGACGCCGTGATCCACTACCTGGAAGATGTGGACCCCGATGAAGCCCAGATCGCGCGAAGGCGGTATGCCGCGCTTGACCATGTGCGCGAACCCCAAGCGTATGGCTATCAAGCGGCTTTTGGTCAACGGCCCGGCGCACATGAGGGCGCAGTTGCACAATTACTGCAGCTGCGCACCGAAGCCGATGAGTACCTCGAGCGCAACGGCCTCGCCGCAATTGACGCGCATTTCTTTGCCGAGCGCAATGCCCAGGTTGTGGTCAACGCCGAGACGTATTACCGTGCCATGTTTGGAGGGCGGGTCAACACTTGGAACTTGCGCGACGCGCATATGCGCGACACGTTGCTGGCGCTCGCCGAGTACCGCGCGCGTCGAGGTGGCACCGGACGCACTGTCGTCTGGGCGCACAACTCGCATCTTGGTGACGCGCGTGCGACAGAATCGCACTGGCGAGGCGAATGGAATCTCGGTCAACTCATGCGGCAAGAAACCGGTGCGAAGACGTTGCTCGTCGGTTTCACGACGTACACGGGCTACGTTTCTGCTGCTTCGGAATGGGACGGTGAGGCCGAGCATAAATGGGTGCGCCCCGCCCTGCACGACAGCTATGAACACCTGTTTCATACGACAGGGCTCGACCGCTTCTTTTTGCCGCTGAGCATCACAGGCGCTGAAGCGCTTCGCGATCCAATGCTGCAGCGCGCGATTGGCGTCCTCTACCTTCCTCAGACTGAACGAGCCAGCCACTATTTTGAAGCATCCCTGGCCCAGCAGTTCGATGCCGTGTTCCATCTTGACGAAACCGCAGCACTTGAGCCGCTTGACGCCTCTTCGCAATGGCATCGGCAGCCTGACACAGTCGCGCCGGTGGCTTAACCGCGTTGGACAACCCGACCAGCCGCCGTTCCATGACCGACATGCAATCCGCCGAGGTGGCGATAACCGCCCGTGACGCCACGCTTCATGGCACGTTCGCGCTGCCAGCCCAGGCCAAGGGAATCGTTGCTTTCGCACATGGGAGCGGCAGCAGCCGATTCAGCCGACGCAACCAGCGCGTCGCGCAATACCTCAACCAAGCCCTCTTGGGTACCTTGCTATTCGATCTTCTGACCCAGGAGGAAAACCGTGTTGATGAGTTCACCGCCGAATTCCGCTTTGATATACCACTGCTCGCGCGCCGACTGTCTGATGCAATCGACTGGCTCGGCCTGCAGCCACAAGCGCGAGCGCTGGGGATCGGTCTGTTCGGCGCCAGCACGGGAGCCGCAGCAGCTCTGATCGCCGCGGCAGACCGGCCGCGACGGGTGGGCGCTGTCGTCTCCCGAGGTGGACGACCCGATCTTGCCGGTGAGGCCCTGCGTCGCGTGCTGGCCCCGACCCTGCTCATTGTGGGCGGCTGGGATACCGAGGTTATTGCCCTGAACGAACAAGCAGCGACGAAGCTGAACTGCGAACACCGCACGATCATCATCCCCGAGGCGACACATCTTTTCGAGGAGCCAGGCAAGCTTGATGAAGTCTCCCGATTAGCGGCAGCGTGGTTTGGCACGCATCTAACCGCAGCAAGCGGATGAATCGCTGATCTGATTTTTCGCAACCCGTTGGCCCTGGTCGGATGGCCATTCCAAAACCGATGCCATCAGGTCTCTTTCTCATGTAATCAGGAGTTGTTCATGAAAGTGCACGAAATCTATACCCCAGGCGCGGTTCACATTCCCCAGTCCTGCAATCTGCAGGAAGCGGCTGTGCAAATGCGCAAGCAGCATGTCGGCGCGCTCATTGTCACTGACGGGATGACCGAGCGAGGCACTCTGGGCATCATTACGGATCGAGACATGGTGCTCAAGGCCATTGCCAATGGGTCATCCCCGCTTAGCACCCTGGTCGCCGAGGTTATGACGCCTGGGGCCGTCACAATCAACCGCGCCGCTGAGCTTACGGATGCGATGCAAGCCATGTTCAGCCATGGCGTGAGACGGCTGGTTGTGACTGAGGACGATGAAACGGTGCTTGGCCTGCTCGCACTCGATGACGTCATCGCGGCACTCGGTCGCGATTGGGTCTTGTTGACAAGCATCCTGCGCAGCGAACAACAGCGCGAGCGCACGGGCAGCGTTCAGTCACCGCTACACCCATGATCTGCATCGAAACACCCGGAGACCGGCGAGCGATCCCCTGCGGTATCGCCCCCTTCTTCTGAAGCCGCGGAGCAACCATGGATGCGATGGTGCTCAAGAAGCCGGGTAGCCCGCTTGAGTGGGTTCAATTCCCGGAACGCCAACCGGGCGCAGGTCAAATTCGGCTTCAGGTCACGGCTTGCGGCGTCTGTCGCACAGACCTTCATGTCGTTGACGGCGACTTGCCCGCTCTGAAGCTACCGATCATTCCTGGGCATGAAATCGTTGGGCGAGTCGATGCGATCGGCGCCGGCGTGGAGGGGCTTCGCCTCGGCGAGCGCGTTGGCGTTCCCTGGCTTGGCTACACCTGTGGCTCCTGCGCGTATTGCACATCGGGCCACGAGAACCTTTGCGACCACCCGCTGTTTACGGGCTACACACGTGACGGGGGCTTTGCCACCGCAACCATTGCCGATGCCCGTTACGCCTTTGCCTTGGGCGAGGTCGGGGATGATGCCTCTATCGCCCCCTGGCTCTGTGCGGGGCTCATCGGCTGGCGTTCGCTTGCCATCGCGGGTGACGGCAACAAACTCGGCCTTTTCGGTTTCGGGGCGGCGGCGCATATCGTTGCGCAGGTTGCAGACTGGCAAGGGCGGTCGATCTTTGCATTCACCCGGCCGGGCGACCTCGCAGGCCAGGAATTTGCGCGCAATCTTGGTGCCGTGTGGGCGGGCGGATCCGATGAAATCCCTCCAGCCGAACTCGACGCTGCAATAATTTTCGCGCCCATTGGCGCGCTGATTCCGCGAGCGCTCAAGGCGGTGCGTAAAGGCGGGCGGGTTGTTTGCGCCGGGATCCATATGAGTGACATCCCGAGTTTTCCATATCAACTCATGTGGCAAGAGCGTCAGTTGGTCTCCGTGGCGAACCTGACGCGCCGCAATGGAGTCGATTTCCTGCGCTTGGCACCACAAATCGGCCTCAAGACAACCATCAATCGCTACCCCCTGAGGCAGGCCAACCAAGCGCTGGCAGATCTGCGCGCAGGTCGGTTCAACGGAGCCGCCGTCTTGGTCGTGTGAACGAATCTGCCACAACACCATCCATCGCGCATGCGTGAGAAGGCGCGAACAGGATTCGTCCCCGCTGATTGCAGCGCACGCTCCCTACCAATCAACTGTGCAGGCGCCCGCGCTTGGACGTCTCAGGGCTCCGCGCCCCGAAGCATCCATTTGAGTTGGCCGCGCTGACTCCGTGCCGACGACGGGCTTTCGAGCCGCTGCCTGCGGCGTCCCCTCAGCGGGCGCCTTTGTGATCCTTCTGCCCGCTATTTTTGTGCCGCCCAGCAACCTCTTCCTGTTCCGCCCTTTCCTTGGGCTTGTTGACGTCTTCGGTGGGGAGCGGTCGATGCTGTCCGGGCTGACCGGGTTTCTGGGGTTGCCCTTTCGCGTGCTGCGTCATAAGAAATCTCCAAATGGATCGTTGCTCAATTCCTAGCGTCTACGATCAAAAGGTAGCATGATTTTCGGCCTCGCGGGGCGGATTCCATGTCTAAGCCACCTCGTCCGCGCCATGCACATCAAGAGCATTTATCGCAGGTCGCGCCGGTTTGGCTCGACGATGTTGAAGCGGGACATCTGCCTATACAGTGTCGACCGGCTAATGCCAAGTTTGCGTGCCGCAATGGTGACATTCCATTGAGATCCCTGCAGCGCCTCGACAAGAATTTTCGGACCATTCGACTCGTTGGGGGCTCGAGCAGAGGTTACTGCCGAACCGCCCTCAGGCTCGCCGGCTTGGCGCCGGACCAGATCGTCAGGTAGATGCTCAGGACGGACCACATTGCCGTCACAAAGCGCAACTGCAAGCTGCAGCGCATGACGAAGCTGCCGCAGATTACCGGGCCAGCGCTGCTTGTCGAGTATTTCCAGCGCATCAAGTGACAACTTCAATGCCGGGCGCCCAGCCCGTCGCGCCTCCTCGGCCAGAATATCTTCGATGAGCTGATGCCGATCTTCGCGTTCGCG
>JAGWOZ010000237.1 GCA_028870715.1 Betaproteobacteria bacterium
CGGTGCTCTTGGAAGCATTATCGAGCTTGTCTTGGGTGACAGCTGGATAATCGGCCATTGCAAGCGTCGATGCGCCAAGAATGCCAGCGACAAGGGCAAAACGAATGCCGTGCCGCAATACCTTTTTTCGGGCTCTCAGAGTTGTCTCCGTTGATTAAAAAATGTATGGATCTGATGCTTGGAAAATGCGTGATGGCGTTTGGCCACAGATTGACAGTAGGCGAATTGGCCTTGCATCCAATCGGGCTTTTACCTACCGGACCCTGTTCGCGCTTCGAAGACTGTTCCATTCTGTATCGGTGAACAGCCGCGAGCGCGTCAAGAAACGCTGGCCGGTGGGGCCTTCGAGGGAAAACATGCCGCCACGACCAGGAACGACGTCGATGATGAGCTGGGTGTGCTGCCAGTACGCGAACTGTGATTCGCTGATGTAGAAGGGCATCCCGCCGATATGCCCAAGCAGGTGATCGGCGTCACCCACCTGAAACTCGCCATCCGGATAGCACATGGGTGCACTGCCGTCGCAGCATCCTCCAGACTGGTGGAACATCACATCGCCGTGAACCTTGCGTAACTGCTCGATCAGAGCAAGGGCTGCAGGCGTGGCAGTCACCTGTTCCACCGCAGTGGCCGCGTCGGGCGCCGAGTCGTTCATTTCATCCTCCCTGCATCCGTGTTTGGCAGCATCGGGCGGTCCGCTTCTGCAGCCCTTGGGCCGCAGGACGGACCGCAGGCTCATGGTTAGAAGAATCCCAGTTTGTTTTCGCTGTAACTGACCAGCAAATTCTTGGTCTGCTGGTAGTGGTCGAGCATCATCTTGTGGGTCTCACGCCCGATGCCCGATTGCTTGTAGCCTCCGAATGCCGCGTGCGCCGGATAGGCGTGATAGCAGTTGGTCCACACACGCCCGGCCTGAATGCCGCGCCCCATGCGGAAGGCGGTGTTCATGTCGCGGGTCCAGACGCCGGAGCCCAGCCCGTAGAGGGTGTCGTTGGCGATGTCCAGGGCTTCGGCTTCATCCTTGAACGTTGTGACCGACACCACGGGTCCGAAGATCTCCTCCTGGAAAATCCGCATCTTGTTGTGGCCCAGGAAGACCGTCGGCTGGACGTAATAGCCGCCTTTGAGGTCGCCGTCGAACTCGGCCCTGGCGCCGCCGGCCAGAACCTTTGCGCCCTCCTGACGACCAATGTCCAGGTAGGACATGATCTTGTCCAGTTGCTCGCTGCTGGCTTGGGCGCCGATCATGGTTTGGGGATCCAGTGGGTTGCCCTGCTTGATTGCGGCAACACGCTTGAGCACCCGCTCCATGAACCGGTCATAGATCGATTCCTGGATCAATGCACGCGAGGGGCAGGTGCAGACTTCCCCTTGATTCAGCGCGAACATCACAAAGCCCTCGACGGCTTTGTCCAGGAAGCCGTCGTCACGGGCCATGACGTCCTCGAAAAAGACGTTCGGGGACTTGCCGCCAAGCTCCAGCGTGACCGGGATGATGTTCTGGCTGGCATATTGCATGATCAGGCGGCCCGTCGTGGTCTCCCCTGTAAAGGCGATCTTGGCAATGCGCTTGTTCGACGCCAACGGCTTGCCGGCTTCCAGGCCAAAGCCGTTGACGACGTTGAGAACGCCCGGGGGCAACAGGTCCTGAATCAACTCCATCAGCACAAGAATGCTGACAGGTGTTTGCTCAGCGGGCTTGAGCACGATGCAGTTGCCTGCGGCCAAAGCGGGTGCGATCTTCCACACCGCCATCAGGATCGGGAAGTTCCAGGGAATGATTTGCCCCACGACGCCCAGCGGCTCATGGAAGTGATAGGCATAGGTTTCGTGGTCGATTTCCGCCACGGTGCCTTCCTGCGCGCGAATACAGCCCGCGAAATAGCGGAAGTGGTCAATCGCCAGGGGCAGGTCAGCCGCAGTGGTTTCGCGAATGGGCTTGCCGTTGTCCCAGGTTTCCGCCGCGGCCAGCATTGGAAGGTTTTCCTCCATCCGATCCGCAATACGGTTCAGGATGCCTGCGCGTTCCGCCGGCGATGTCTTGCCCCAGGCCACCTTGGCTGCATGGGCGGCGTCAAGAGCGCGTTCGATGTCCTCCGCGTTGGAGCGTGGCACCTCACAGAACACCTGCCCCGTCACCGGCGTGACGTTCTCGAAATACTGGCCGCTTGCGGGCTCTAGCCACTTGCCGCCGATGAAATTGCCATAACGCTTCTTGAAAGCAACTGCGGTGCCAAATTTTCCGGGTTCAAGCATATCCATGGACGTCTCCTGTATTGCATGGAAGAGGATTCAACTGCCGTTGCAGTTGCCCCTTACGTATCAGGAATCGTGCCAAACACATGCGCGGTTGTAACCTAATAATTCACAAGCAAAATCAATGGCCTGCGAATCCAGGTTAGGCGATACCCGAAGAGATGCCGCCGGGCTTTCTTCGGCTTTTTGCGACAAAAGACTGTCGCATCCTGCGACAGATGACATGAGCTCGCGAGAGTGCGACACTGTCGCTACTAGAGGTTGGTCGCCAGCTCGTCATGGTTGACCGATACAGGAGACAGCCATGGCCCGTACCCATCCGTCTGATCAGGCCGAGATCAGTCCAGTTTCGACGCAACTGCAATTGGCGCGCCAGCGCTTTTTTGAAGAGGGCACCAACCCGGATGGGCTCATACCGGAACTCATTGCACGTTCGTGGCGTCGTTGTGCCAGCATTTCCACCACGTTGAGCGAGAGCCCCGAGCCTTTGCCGCATCAGGAATTATCCGCCCGGCGCGATGCGCAAGGGCGGTTGCGCAGGCACGCCCTTCCCGAGCTGGAAGCTTTGGCCGAGGCGTTATCGCCTTCGCGTGTGATTGTCCTGTTGGCCGACCCGCAGGGCATGGTGCTCGACGCAGCGGGATCCGATGCCTTTATGAGCAAGGCCCAGCGCGTGGCTTTGATGCCGGGAGTCGATTGGTCCGAGCTCCATCGGGGCACGAACGCGATTGGGACGGCCTTGACCGAAATCTCCCCCATCACAGTCCTGGGGACCCAACATTATCTGGAACAGAACGCGTCGCTGGGTTGTACGGCAGCGCCGCTTTTGGCCCCCGACGGGCAGATCATGGGGGTCCTCGACGTGTCCGGCGATCCTCGCTGCATTCAGCCGCAAACGGTTGGCCTTGTGCGCATGGCAGCGCAGATGATTGAGCACCGCATGGCGCTGGACAATGTGCCGAGGCATACGGAAATCCTCCGCTTCGCGCATGACCGTGCCTTGATCGGTTCGCACCGTGAAGCGTTGCTGTGGATACGCAATGAATCGATCGTCGGCGCGAACCGCGCCGCGCTGCGCGTGCTGGGAATGACCTTCGAGCAACTGCGTGGTCGCTTCATCGACGATCTGTTCAGTTCGCTGCCAACGTCAGACTGCGAGCAGTTTGATTTGTCGCTTCATCCGTGGCTTGCGCGCCCGGGGCGCTCGGCGTCCTGGGCCTCGGGTTGGGTGGGCCACAGGGCCGCGGTGCATGGAGCGGGCGCTGTCGAAGCTGCTGCTTGCGCGCCCGTGCATACGGATGGGCGTTTCCAAGGGGCGCCCATCATCGCTGACCCCGAGCGCGATGGGCAACTTGAGCGCGCCGTGCGCGTCATGGACTGCGGCATTCCTGTTCTGGTGCTTGGAGAGTCGGGGGTTGGCAAGGAGGTTTTTGCCAGGCAGTTGCATAAGCGCGGCAAGCGCAGGGATGGCCCTTTTGTCGCGGTCAATTGCGCCGCGGTGCCCGAGGGGCTGATCGAGGCAGAGCTCTTCGGCTATGAGGAGGGTGCGTTTACGGGGGCCCGGCGCAAAGGGCAGTCAGGACTGATCCGAGAAGCCGATGGCGGTGTCCTGTTTCTCGATGAAATCGGCGATATGCCCCTTGCCCTGCAGGCCCGGCTTCTGCGTGTATTGCAGGACCATGAGGTCAAGCCCCTTGGCGGTGGACGCCAGCAGCCGGTCGATTTTGACCTGGTGTGTGCCACACATCGTGACCTCAAGGCGATGGCCACCGAAGGGGGCTTCCGCTCCGACTTGTATTACCGGCTTCAGCATTTCACGGTCCGCTTGCCCGCCCTACGAGACCAGATCGGTGGCCAGGCGCGCATTGAAGAATTTTTGCAGTCGATGTTGTCGCCGCGCAGCATCCAGCTCAGCCCGCAGGCGCGGGACGCGCTTTTGTCGTATTTGTGGCCAGGCAACTGGCGCCAACTTGTGGCGGTCACCCAAACACTCGTTGCCTTGGCCGAACCAAACAGTTGTATCGAGGTGGCCGATCTTCCCGATGACATTCGGCACGCGTGGCGCGATAAGCGCCAAGGGCAGCGGTCAACGGGGGGGGCATCGGCGAGTGTCGACGCATTCAAGAAGGTCGCGAGCGAGGGACGCCCACAAACGACGGAGTTGCGCGCTTTGACGGAGTCGGCAATTCATGCGGCGATTGCGTCATGCAGCGGCAATATCAGCCGCGCAGCGCGGTTGCTTGGCGTACACCGAAGCACCCTGTACCGCCATAGCCTGCAGGAACGGCAGAACAACGATTCCGCGCAGCGCTGAGCGAGTCGGCCTGTGCCGAAGACGCCAGGACGCGCGTCTAGCGTGCGCCGATTGGCCCGATGGGCCAAGGCCGGGCTGGACACGCTGCGAGGCCGGCGCTCCGCATGCGGCCTTGCACACGTTGCAACGCGTGGGGGGATCAGAGCCCTCCGGCGACGACATTAAC
>JAGWOZ010000238.1 GCA_028870715.1 Betaproteobacteria bacterium
TGGCGTCGCCCACGTGCAACAGATTACCTTCGCAGAATACTGGTTCCGGTATTTGCGTGCTTGAGCTTGAACAGGCCCTCACTTATGGTCACCACTGGTCGTGAGCCCATGACCTCCACAACACGCATTCGGATCGGCTTCATCCTGGGAGACATTTGTGAAAAAAACCATTCTTTCGCTGGCGATGTTCGGCGCCTTCACGGGCGCAGCCATGGCGCAAAGCCATGTGCAGCTATACGGCATCATTGACATGGGCGTCGAGCACCTGAGCTATGACAACAGCAGCGTCAACCGGCTGAGCAGCGGCGCACAGTCGACCGACCGCATCGGTGTGCGTGGGTCCGAAGATCTTGGCGGCGGTGTGAGCGCCTTCTTTACCGCGGAGACCGGATTTTGCGCCAACGGCAACGACGTGGGATCCCCCGCTCCGGGCAAGACCTTGGTGTACACGGGTGTCGACCAAGGCGCCCAATACCAGGCTGGCGGCAGCTATTGTTCCGGGGGCAACTTCATGGGACGCCTGAGCGTGCTCGGCCTCAAGGGTGGTTTCGGAACGCTCGAGGGCGGCCGGTTCTACAGCTTCAACTATGACAACCTCGTCAAGGTCGACCCGTTTGGAACCGGCATGACGGGGGCGATCAAGAACATCGATCCCGCAGGCTACAACTACGTGCGGCTGTCGCAGGCGGTGGGTTACATCACCCCGAATTTCTCCGGGCTGACGGCCGGCCTGATCTACGCCTTTGGCGCGCAGCCACAGGGCAACTCCAACGGACAAGCCTACGAGCTCAACGTCAACTACAAGAATGGACCGATCCTGGCGGGCCTCGACTATCTGCACCACAACCAGACCGCCTCAAAAACCTATGACCCCTACACCTTTCTCGCCAAGGAGTTCGGTTCGGCGCAGACGGTCGACAGTGGCGACAGTTTCACGAACAAAATCACCCAGATTTATGGCGGGTATGACTTTGGCGTTGCGACCGTCACGGCCTTGTATTCCGAGCAGAAGTACGGCGAGGGCCTGATCTACTCGGGCGCCAACCAAGCACCGGACCTCAAGGTCTGGATGCTGGGTGTCACGGTTCCGGTCGGGCCCGGGCATCTGCTCGCTTCCTACACGCAACGCAAGGACAGCAATGTTGCCGATACCCAGGCGCGGCAGTACGCCCTCGGCTACACGTATCCGCTGTCCAAGCGCACCAATGTGTACACCTCCTATGCACGCATCAGTAACGACAGCAAAGTCGATCAATATGTTGGCGATAACGGCTTCATGAACCAGGGGACACTGGGCGGGCAGAGCTCCAGCGGCTTTGCCTTGGGCATTCGCCACATGTTCTAAGCAAGCATTCGCGTTTGCTGGAGCCGGGCCGCCTTCGGGCGGCTTTTTCATGCGTCGAGGATCTGGGTATAGGCTCAGGGGTAACCCGTAGCGAGGGGCTTTGTGGCAATGAACCAACAATTTGGGAGGATCGCGGCTTTTCTTGGTCCCATGCTTTGCACTGCTTTTGATTCTTTGCTGAAATACACCCAGCTCCTATCCAGGAGTTGGCGAACGTGACTGCCGATTCGGCAGTTCGCAACGCAAGTCCGCAGTCCCGGGCAGGTTGTCCAACAATTTTCTGGAGATGTTCACATGAAAAAAACCATTCTTTCGCTGGCGATGTTCGGCGCCTTCACCGGCGCTGCCATGGCCCAGAGCAATGTGCAGCTGTACGGCATCATCGACATGGGCGTCGAGCACCTGACCTATGACAACACCAGCGTCAATCGTCTGGGTTCTGGTGTCCAGTCCGGCTCGCGTATCGGCCTCAAGGGTACCGAAGACCTGGGTGGCGGCCTGTCCGCGATTTTCCAGGCTGAAACCGGCTTTTGCGCCAACGGCAATGGCGCTGGCGTCTATAACCACACCGTTGACCCGACCCAAGGCGCGCAAGCCCAAGCCGGCGGCAGCTATTGCACCAGCGGCAGCACGTTCATGGGCCGCACGAGCATGGTCGGCCTGAAGGGCAACTTCGGTGAGGTGGTCGCTGGCCGCGTCTACACCGACTACTTCACCAACGCAGCCACCGTGGATCCGTTTGGTGCTGGCCTGACGGGCTCGATCACCAACATCGACACGGGCGCTCTGAACTACGTTCGCGCCTCGCAAGTGTTGGCCTATGTGTCCCCGAGCTTCGCCGGTTTGCAAGGCGTGGCAGCCTATGCCTTCGGCGGCCAATCCGCGGGTAACGCCAACGGCCAAGGTTACAACCTGAGCCTGAAGTACAGCAACGGCCCGATCTTCGCCGGCGTTGGTTACCTGCACCACAACCTGACGCCGGCCGCTAACGCGGTTGGCATCACCGATGGGTACGAGACCAACAAGCTGACCCAAGTGTTCGGTTCGTATGACTTCGGCGTGGCCAAGATCTCCGGTCTGTATGCCGAAGAGAAGTACGCGACGAACCAGCCGGTGCAAGGTCCTGACAACCAGGTGTGGATGCTCGGTGCCACCGTTCCGGTTGGTCCTGGCGCGATCCTGGCCTCCTACAGCCAGATCAAGAACAAGAACCTGGCGGATTCGGCTGCCAAGCAGATCGCTATCGGGTACACCTACTCGCTGTCCAAGCGTACCAACCTGTACACGTCGTATGCTCGTATCAACAACGACAACAACGTGGACCAGTACGTGGGTGATGCGACCGTTGCCGGCAGCGGCACGGTTGGTGGTGCGTCCGCCAGCGGCTTCGCCCTTGGCATCCGCCACCAGTTCTGATCAGCAGCAAGCTGTTTAGCGAGTGTTTGGAAAGCCGCCTTCGGGCGGCTTTTTTTATGGTGCGCCCGGCAGGGCGCACCCACTTGGAGGTGGAAGTCCTCTACCGGCCCGGCAAGGGGAACGGTTAGCCGAAGGCAAGGGTTCCGCGGGCGACTGCGGGTCTGGAGGAAGCCGGATGGCAAAGCGCTGGCCTGACGAACAGGAAGCGGATACGAGGCGACGTATCGGGGTGAGGTGGCCAGATTCACCAAAGCCCGAAACTTGCACGGAGCGATACGGCGTAGATCCGACAGGCATAAGCGTGAATGTGGGTGCGCAATACCCGGGGAGATCTGGTCGTGTGCCCGAGAGGGCTACTGGCGTCGAGAGGCGACGGGATGCGCGGTCAGAAGTCAGCAGAGGCCATAGTAGGTGCCTGCATGGGCCGAAGGGCCGAACGAGTAGGACCGAGAGTAGGACGATCGATCTTGAAGCCCTTCGGTGAAGCAGAAGCCGCCGCGAGGCGGGCCGAGCGCGAAGCAACCGGGCGGAATCCTGGGAGTGCGCGCGTCGGTGCCGAGGTGGGTGCAGCGACGAGCGGGCGAACGAAATCGGAGGGCCACCGGCTTATGGAGCAGGTGGTCGAACGCAGCAACATGCAAAAGGCGTACAGCCAGGTCATGAAGAATCGCGGGGCAGCGGGTATCGACGGCCTGCACTGCGACGACCTCAAAGGCTGGCTGCAACGCCATTGGCAAAGCGTCAAGGCGGCGCTGCTGGACGGCAGCTACCTGCCGCGCGCGGTGCGCCGGGTGGACATCCCCAAGCCGCAAGGCGGGGTGAGGACACTGGGCGTGCCCACCGTGGTGGACCGGCTGATCCAGCAGGCCCTGCATCAGGTGATGCAGCCGATCTTCGAGCCGACGTTCTCGGACGCGAGCTACGGCTTCCGTCCAGGACGCAGCGCGGGGCAGGCTGTGCGCCGAGCGGCGGGGTACATCCGGGGCGGCAGGCGCTGGGTGGTGGACATGGACCTGGAGAAGTTCTTCGACCGTGTGAACCACGACGTGCTGATGCACCGGGTCGCCAAGCGGATCGGGGACAGGCGCGTCCTGGCCCTCATCCGCCGCTTCCTGCAAGCGGGCCTGATGGCCGACGGGGTCGAGACGGCCAGGACGCAGGGCACGCCGCAGGGCGGGCCGCTGTCGCCGCTGCTGTCGAACATCCTGCTGACCGACCTGGACCGCGAGCTGGAGCGGCGCGGACTGGCCTTCTGCCGGTACGCCGACGACTGCAACATCTACGTGTCCAGCGAGCGCGCCGGGCAGCGGATCATGGCCGGGATCACGGCGTTCCTCGCGGAACGCCTGAAGCTGACCGTGAACGCGGCCAAGAGCGCGGTGGCACGGCCCTGGCAACGCAAGTTTCTGGGCTACAGCGTCACCGTGCACAAGGAGGCTCGGTTGCGTATCGCGCCGGAGAGCCTCGCGCGCCTGCGGGCCCGGGTCGCGGACCTGTGCCTGCGGGGGCGTGGGCGCTCGCTGGAGCGGACCATCGCGGATCTGCGGCCGATCCTGCGCGGCTGGATGAACTACTTCCAGCACACGCAGAGCCGCAGGCCCCTGGAGGAACTGGACGCGTGGATCCGCCGCCGAATGCGAGTCATCGCCTGGAGGCAGTGGAAGCGACCCCGCACCCGCGAATCGCGCCTGCGCGCGCTCGGCCTGGACGCGCATCGCGCCTGGAAATCGAGCGTCAACGGGCGCGGGCCGTGGTGGAACGCGGGCGCCAGCCACATGACCTACGCGCTGCCGCCGAAATACTTTGCCAACTTGGGGCTGGTCTCGCTGGTGGAGGTCCACCAGCGGCTCCAGTGTTCTACTTGAACCGCCGGATGCGGAACCGCACGTCCGGTGGTGTGAGAGGGCTGAGGGGGCGACCCCTCACCCTACTCAATTCCGGCCGACGCATTCCCCC
>JAGWOZ010000239.1 GCA_028870715.1 Betaproteobacteria bacterium
ACTGCCGGGAGAGTTTTCCAAAAAAAGCCGCCGCTTGCACGTCGAAATCCTTGATAACCAAGCTGTTCGACAGCGCGGCCAACTCGGGCGGGCTGTTATGCACCTCCAAACCGCAACACAACTCAGCCCAAGTAATCGAGCTGACCCCAACCTCGCCGGGCTTGCAAGCCGAAAACCGTCGAATGACCGGCTCGGGCTGTTCCTTCATCAGATAAATACAGATATTGGTGTCGAGCAAAAACCGCAGCATCACCAAGCTCTTTCCGCCTCGACAAACTCTGGACGTTCCCCGGTGTGCAGTGGGCGCAGAGCCGCGAACTGTGCTGGAAGGGAAGCTAGCGAAGTCACTTCAGGCTCCACGATGATTCTGTTTCCTTCTCGAATCACCACCAGCTTGGTTTGTTTGGGAAAAGCCATGCTGACAGGGATGCGCACAGCAGGCGAATTGCCTGCCATGAACTGTCGGGTATGAAAGACCTTCTGCATCATCAACTCCCACCGTAATAACAGCATGTTCTCACAGAATCACAGGGGACGCAAATGCTGTCCCCATAGAAGGTGATGGTGCAGGCGCAAACCTCGCGCAGGCACGACGTCGGCACATTGAAAGACATTGCCGTGAAGGTCAAAATGGGTAAATTTCTGGAATCATAAAAACTTACATCATCTGTGGGGTAATTCGATCAAAAGACCTGCTAAACGGGCTTAGTCAATGGCTCTGTGCTCGGAACGGAAATTTCAAGTCCTTGTTTTATAACGATTTATATCGTGCTGTACCAATCCCACTCGTCAAGGGAGATGGGCCTCATAACCCGAAGGTCACAGGTTCAAATCCTGTCCCAGCAACCAAAATTTGTTCAATGAAGCCAAGGACTTAGCGGTTCTTGGCTTTTTTTACATGCTGTGCGCGGCATTCGGCATCACGGCACTGTTGCTGGCGGTGCCCTATGCGTATGACGCGCTGCGCTTTGGCGGCGCGCTGTATTTGCTTTATCTCGCCTGGCAAGCGGTCAAGCCGGGCGGCCACTCGCCGTTTCAGATGCGCGATCTGCCTGTGGGCCCGCCGCGCAAGTTGTTTGCCATGGGCTTTGTCACCAATCTGCTGAACCCCAAGATTGCGGTCTTGTATCTGTCGCTCCTGCCGCAGTTCATCGACCCTGCGCATGGCTCCGTGCTCGGCCAGTCGTTGGCGCTGGGCATGACACAAATCGTGATCAGCCTTGCGGTGAACGCGCTGATTGTTCTCATGGCCGGTTCGATTGCCAGCTTTCTGGCGCAGCGGCCAATGTGGATCGCCGTGCAACGATGGCTGATGGGGATGGTGCTGGCCGCATTGGCCGTGCGCGTAGCCACTGAGGCGCGCCGGTAGGCTTGTTTGCGGACACTGCCTGTGTCCACTGATCGGTGCGTCATCTCCAGCTGCCGACATCCGCATGGAGTGCTCAATCCCATTGCCTAGCGCGGCAGCAGATGCGACCGTATCCACGCGGCAAACGCGTCTTCGCCCATGTCGCCAGAAGCGACGGCGAGCATAGTGAGCACGCAGGCGGCGTCGTCGGCGGCGAGTTCATGGCCGTTGAGCATCAGGAACAACTCGGCGGCGACGAAGGCGGTGCGCTTGTTGCCATCGACGAAAGGATGATTGCGCGCCAGCCCCCAGCCATATGCGGCGGCCAGCGCGGCGGCGTCGGGCTCGCCGTAGGCGGCCAGGTTCTCCGGCCGCGCCAGCGCCGATTCAAACAACCCCGTATCGCGCGTGCCTGAGGCGCCGCCATGCTCGGCCAACTGCTCTTCATGTACGGCCTGCAGTACTGCAGGGTCGAGCCAGATCCAGCGGCTCATTTGGCAAGTTCACGCAGGACGTTGCGCCGCTTTTTCATCACACTGCGTGCGGCAAGCATCTGCGACTCGAACTCGGCGCTGTAGGGCGATAGCATCACAGCGCCATTCGCCGCCTCGGTGACGAACACCGTGTCGCCCTTTTCCAGTTTGAGGCGGGCGAGGAGTTCCTTGGGCAGAATGACGCCAACGGAATTGCCGATCTGGGTGAGTTTGAGGGCGGACATGCGGTTCTCCTGACGACTGGTGCAGTCGGACGATGAAGTTATAACGGTTGTTATATTAGGCGGCGCCCCGAATTTCTGCAAACCCGTTTCTGCATACCCTCCCCTTCCGAATCCTCCTGCTCACCGTCAACAAACATCTTCCCGCCGCGCGCGGCCTGGCCCCGGCGCTGGTGCAGCGCGCCGCCACAGTCAGCCTCGATTGGGACACGCGCAGCAAAAGCCGCTTTGACGCGCACGACAGCGCCGGTCGTCACCTCGCCGTGTTTCTGCCGCGCCGCACGCCGTGCTGCAAGTGCGCGCCTGCCCGGCGCATGGCACGGCCACCGATCTGCCGCGCGCCGCGTATCACCTGGGCAACCGGCATGTGCAGCTCGAAGTGCAGGCCGACTATCTGCAGTTCGAGCCCGACCCGGTGCTGGCCGACATGCTGCGCCGCATGCACCTGATCGTCACCGAGATGGAGGCCCCGTTCGAGCCCGAGGCCGGGGCCTATGGCGAGGGCGGCGGGCATGGACAGCATCATGACCACGAGCACGCGCATGAGCATGGACACTAAAGGCAGCAGCGTGGCGAGCGATACTCCCCACCCCAACCCTCCCCACCCGTGGGGAGGGAGTCAACATACACTTGCCACGGCTGAGGACAAAAGCACGAAAGCAAGCCTGCCGCACGCAGCGCCGTCTTCTCCTCCCCCACCCGCGTGGGGGAGGCCGGGAGGGGGAGCCTCACGCACCACGGTTCCCCCCGTCCCCCAAAGCACGCAACCCCGCCCCCCAGCTCGCCATGATGTGGCTGTCCTCCCCCGCCCTGCCGGTGGGCGGGTTCAGTTACTCGGAGGGGCTGGAGGCGGCGGTGGACGCGGGCCTCGTGACCGACGAAGCGCAGACGCTGGCCTGGCTGCGCGGTCAGTTGCAGCTCACGCTTGCGCGCAGCGAGCTGCCCGCAGCCTGCGCCGCCCACGCCGCTTGGGAAGCCGCCGATTCCGCCGCGCTGCAAACCATCCAGGCCTGGGTGCCGGCGACCCGCGAAACCTTTGAGCTGCGCCAGCAAAGCCAGCAGATGGGCCGCTCCATGCTGGAGTGGCTGCGCAATCTGCGCCCAGACCATCCCGCGCTGCCGCTTGCCGGCCAACTCGAACCCGCGCCCGCCTGGCCGCTGGCCTTTGCCTTGGGCGGCTTGGCGCTGGGGCTGGACGCTGAACAAATGGCGCATGCCCTGGCCTTTTCCTGGCTGGAGAACCAGGTGCAGGCGGCGATGCGCGTGGTGCCGCTGGGGCAGAGCAGCGGGCAGCGCCTGCTGGCCGCGCTTCTGCCCGATATTCCCGCTGCAGTCGAGCAGGCACGAAACCTGCAAGACCGCATGGACGACTGGCAGAGCTTTTCTCCGCTGCTGGCCATTCTCAGCAGCCGTCACGAAACCCGATATTCCCGACTGTTCCGCTCATGAGCGCACACCCCTCCACCGCGGCCAACGCCTCGCCGCTGCATCACATTCCCCATCGCACCAAGCGCCTGCCGCCGCTGCGCGTGGGCATCGGCGGCCCGGTGGGATCGGGCAAGACCACTCTGCTTGAAATGCTGTGCAAGGCGATGCGCAGCCGCTACGACCTCGTCGTGGTGACCAACGACATCTACACCAAGGAAGACCAGCGCCTGCTCACCGTGGCGGGCGCGCTCGAACCTGAGCGCATTCTGGGCGTGGAGACCGGCGGCTGCCCGCACACCGCCATCCGCGAAGATGCGTCGATCAATCTCGAAGCGGTCGACCGCATGCTGGAGCAGTTTCCGGATGCCGACATCGTGTTCATCGAAAGCGGCGGCGACAACCTGGCTGCCACCTTCAGCCCGGAACTCAGCGACCTGACGATCTACGTCATCGACGTGGCCGGCGGCGAAAAAATTCCGCGCAAGGGCGGCCCCGGCATCACCAAAAGCGACCTGTTCGTCATCAACAAAACCGATCTGGCCCCGTATGAGGGCGCCAATCTCGACGTGATGCGCGCCGACACCGAGCGCATGCGTCCCAACAGACCCTACGCCATGACCAATCTCAAGACCTTGGACGGACTGGACGCCGTGGTGCAGTTCATCGAAGCCAAGGGCTTGCTACAGGCGGGCTGACTCTTGCACCTTCCGACCATGTCGACCTACACCCGACCGGGCTTGGGCCGACTCGACCGACGCGCCCTCACCGCCACGGGCCTCACCCTGCTGGCACTGCATGTCGCGGCGTGGGGTTGGCTGCTGGCGCTGCTGCCCGGCCATCCGGCGCTGCTGGGCATCGGTGCGCTGGCCTACTTTCTCGGTCTGCGCCACGCCTTCGATGCAGACCACATCGCCGCCATCGACAACGTCACCCGCAAGCTGCGCCAAGACGGCCAGCGCCCGGTGGCGGTGGGGCTGTTTTTCTCACTCGGACATAGCGGCGTGGTCGTGCTGCTGTCAGTCGTCGTGGCGCTGCTGGCGCGCGATGCCCATACGCTGATCCAGTCTGCAGGGGTGGCCGGCGGAGACCAGCGTCTTGGCGCCGATGCTGATTTAAGCCACATACCGATAGGCAACTAAGCCGTGGCAAACGAGATGCACGCAGCGTCAAGTTTGAATTTCGGCACATTGTGGTGATGCTGATTTCTGTCGCCCAGTCCAACTACA
>JAGWOZ010000240.1 GCA_028870715.1 Betaproteobacteria bacterium
GTTTTCCCGTTCCCGAACCTGCCGCGCTCCCGGAGGATGTCCGCGACCGCATTCTTGCGGTGCAAGAGCGCAGCGGCTTCGTACCCAATGTCTTCCTTGCCTTGGCGCACCGGCCAGACGAGTTCCGGGCGTTCTTTGCCTACCACGACGCACTGATGCTCAAACCCTCGGGGCTGAGCAGGGGGGAGCGCGAAATGATTGTGGTGGCCACAAGCGCGGCCAACCACTGCTTGTATTGTGTGGTGGCGCATGGGGCGATCTTGCGTATCTATGAGAAAGACGCCCTCATTGCCGATCAGCTTGCCACGGACTGGTCCAAGGCTTGCATCACGCCTCGCCAGCGTGCCATGTTGGCCTTCGCGCTGCGCGTGGCGCAAAGCGCTCACAGCGTGGACGAGTCGGACTATGAAGCGTTGAGCGCGGTGGGGTTTAGCCGCGAGGACGTGTGGGACATTGGTGCCATTGCGGCATTCTTCGCCCTGTCCAATCGCATGGCCGGACTGGTGGGCATGATGCCTAACGCGGAGTTTTATGCCCTGGGACGCATGCCCAGGGTCAAATAAAGGCGCTACAGCAGCACGATGTCAAACTGATGCTGCACGTACGCCGGATCCACTTGCAGCGCAATCGGTTTGCCGATGAAGTCTGACAACTCGGCAAGGTGAGCACTTTCTTCTTCGAGAAAGAGGTCCACGACGGCGTTCGAGGCAACGATGCGGAACTCGCGCGGATTGAACTGTTTGGCCTCCCGCAAAATTTCACGCAAGATCTCATAGCAGGCCGTACGTGCGGTCTTGACTTGGCCTTGGCCGCCGCAAGTCGGGCAAGGTTCGCACAGCAGATGGGCGAGGGATTCGCGCGTGCGTTTGCGTGTCATTTCGACCAGCCCGAGTTGCGAGAACCCGTTGACGGACACCTTCACGCGATCGCGTGACAGCGATTTTTTCAGCTCATCCAAGACGGCGGCCCGGTGCTGCGTGCTGCCCATGTCGATGAAGTCGATCAGGATGATGCCCCCCAAGTTGCGAAGGCGCAGCTGCCGGGCAATGGACTGGGCCGCTTCAAGATTGGTTTTGAAAATGGTGTCGTCGAAGTTCCGGGCGCCGACGAAGCCGCCGGTGTTGACGTCGACCGTAGTCATGGCCTCCGTCTGATCGATGATGAGGTAGCCACCGGATTTGAGATCCACCCGGCGACCCAGCGCCTTCTCGATTTCGGCGTCTACGTTGTACAACTCGAAAAGTGGGCGCTCGCCACGATAGAGTTGCAAACGCTCGGCAACGCCGGGCATGTACTCCGTTGCAAAGGCGCGAAGGCGCTCGTAGTTCTCGTGCGAATCGACCTGGATGCTGCGCGTGGCATCAGTCACCAAATCGCGGAGCACGCGTTGCGCCAAGCTCAGCTCCTGGTAGAGGAGGGCGGGGGCCTGCGACAGGCGCATGCGTGACTCGATCGCGCTCCAGGTCTTGCGAAGGTAGGCAATGTCGTCGAGTAACTCGGCGTCGCTCGCATCCTCAGCGTTGGTGCGAACAATGAAACCCATGCTTGCCTCGCGGTCGTGCTGCAGTGCGAGTTGGCCCAGGCGCTGGCGCAGACTGTCGCGCAGCTCCGGGTCATCGATCTTTTGCGAGATGCCGATATGGCTATCCTGTGGAAGATGCACCAACAGGCGACCGGCCAGGCTGATCTGGGTGGACAGGCGCGCGCCCTTCGCGCCAATGGGGTCCTTGATCACCTGGACGAGCAGCGATTGACCCTCGAACACGAGTTTTTCGATCGACAGGGGCGGCGGTGCGGTGGTCTTGCCTTCACCATTGCTCAGCATGCGCTGCCATAGATCAGCCACATGCAGGAAGGCGGCCCGCTCCAGGCCGATGTCGACGAAAGCCGACTGCATCCCGGGCAGCACCCTGACGACGCGGCCCAGATAGACGTTTCCGGCGAGACCACGCTCCAATGTGCGCTCAATGTGTATTTCCTGCACGGAGGCTTGGGCGATGAGCGCCACCCGGGTTTCCTGGGGCGTGATGTTGATGAGCAGGTCTTCCTGGAGCATCGAAGCGTTCATGCAGAAACCCCTGCCTGCTGCAGCAGCTGTGCGGTCTCGAACAGCGGAAGCCCCATCACGCCGGAGTAGCTGCCGTCGATGTGCGCGATGAAGGCCGCCGCGCGCCCCTGCACGCCATAGCCGCCTGCCTTGCCATAAGGCTCGTTGCTGGCGACGTAGGCATCGATCTGAGCGTCGGTTAAGGCCGCCATGCGTACCCGAGTGATGTTCAGCGCAAGGGCCGTTCTGGGGCCTCGGGCACCATTCCACGCCATTGCCACAGCGGTTAACACCCGGTGGGTCCGATTGGCGAGCCGTCGCAGCATCGCGTGCGCGTCCGCGGCGCTTGCGGGCTTGCCCAGGATGTGGTGTCCGAGTGCCACCGTGGTATCTGCACACAGGACCGGGGCAGCGGGCAGGGCTCGGCGCGCCTGGCGCGCCACTGCCGCTTCCAGCTTCAGGCGCGTCACGCGGACCACATAATCGGCAGCGTGTTCGGCTGGCAATGCCGCCTCCAGGGCTTCGGCGTCCTCCTCAACGCCGGGGGCGAGCAGGGCGAAATCCACCCCGATTTGGTGCAGCAATTCTTGGCGGCGCGGGCTGGCCGAGGCAAGGTAGAGCAATGGATTGGAGCGCATGGCGGCAAGTGCTGGATCAACGGCCGATCATAACGGGCTACTCGGCGCACACGGCGCGGTGGCACAATGCCCACGCGTTTGGCATTCCGCCACGTTACTCCAGCGTCCATGGCCGTACTGTCCATCTCCGACCTCAGTTTGGCCTTCGGCCACGTCCCTTTGCTCGATCATGCCGCGATGGCCATGGAGGCCGGCGAGCGGATCGGCCTGATCGGGCGCAACGGCACTGGCAAATCGTCGCTGCTGAAGATCATCGCTGGTCTTGAGGCGCCCGACAGTGGCTTGGTGCAAGTGCAGCAGGGGTTGCGTCTAGTGTATGTGGCCCAAGAGGCCCAGTTTCCGGCCGACAGCACGGTGTTCGAGTTGGTGGGTCAGGGCGTCGCCGAAGCGCGTGATCTGCGTGCGCGTTACGAGGCCCACACTCCTGGGGACGACCTGGACGCGCTGCAGACCCGCATTGAACTGTTGAATGGTTGGAATTGGGAGCAGCGCGTCGAACAAACGCTCCAACGCCTGCAACTGCCGGCCGACGCGCGCATCGGGGATCTTTCCGGCGGCATGCAAAAGCGCGTGGCGCTCGCGCAGGCGCTGGTGGCAGCCCCTGATGTACTGCTGCTCGACGAACCCACGAACCATTTGGATCTGGATGCGATCATGTGGCTCGAAAGCCTTCTGATCGGTTTTCGGGGCAGTGTGGTGCTTGTCACGCACGATCGCGCCTTTCTCGACGCCGTGGCCACGCGCATCGTCGAACTTGACCGCGGCATTCTGCGAAGCTACCCGGGAAATTTTGCCGCCTATGAGGCCCGCAAAGCGCAAGAGCTTGCCGACGAGCTTGCCGCCAGCGCCCGAGCCGACAAGCTGCTTGCGCAAGAAGAGGTGTGGATACGAAAGGGCGTCGAGGCCAGGCGCACGCGCAGCGTCAGCCGCATCCAGCGCCTGGAGGCGCTGCGAGCCCAGCGCCAGGCTCGGCGCGAGACCCTCGGCCGCGTGAAGCTCGAGGTGGACGGCGGGCAGGCCAGTGGCCGCATCGTGGCGGATCTGCAACACGTGAGCAAGCGTTATGGCGAACGCATCATCGTGCAGGATTTTTCGGCGACGATCCTGCGCGGCGACAAGGTGGGCATCATTGGTCCGAACGGCGCCGGAAAGACCACCCTGCTCAAGATGATTCTGGGCGAACTCGCGCCCGACAGCGGAACCGTGCGCTTGGGCACGCGCTTGCAAGTGGCCTATTTTGACCAAATGCGCAGTGCGCTTGATCCGGATGCGACACTGGCGGACACCATAAGCCCAGGGAGTGAATGGGTGGAAATTGGTGGCAACCGCAAGCATGTGATGAGCTACCTTGGGGACTTTCTGTTCGCGCCTGCACGAGCCAATTCACCGGTCAAATCGCTCTCCGGCGGCGAGCGCAACCGGCTGTTGCTCGCACGCCTGTTCGCCCGTCCTGCCAATGTCCTGGTGCTGGACGAGCCAACCAATGACCTCGACATTGACACGCTTGATCTGCTCGAGCAACTCCTGCAGGACTTCCCTGGGACCGTGTTTCTGGTCAGCCACGACCGGCGCTTTCTCGACAATGTGGTCACGAGCACCATTGTGTCCGAGGCCGCGCCTGGCCACCCGGGCCGCTGGCGCGAATACGAAGGTGGCGTGAGTGATTGGCTCGTGCAGGCGCAACGCGCGCGCAGCTTGATCTCGGCTGCTGCGGCCGCCGCTGCAGGCCCGCCAGCGGCGCGCAAACCGGATGCTGCACCCGCTGTCACCAAGCCGCAGCAGGCTCGGCGTAAGCTCAGCTACAAAGAGCAGCGCGAACTGCAGGAGTTGCCTGACCGCATCGCGGCGCTCGAGGCCGAGCAAAAGGTTCTGGGCGAGCGCTTGAGTGATCCTGCGCTGTACAAAACGGCTCCGCAGGCCGCTGTCGAGATGCAGGCGCGGTTCGCGCAGATCGAGCAGGCCCTGCTGGAGGCTCTGGAACGCTGGGAATCCCTGG
>JAGWOZ010000241.1 GCA_028870715.1 Betaproteobacteria bacterium
AGAGCAGTTCACGATCGCGCGGCGTGAGGGGCTGCAGATGACGCAGCACCAGAACCGTCTGCGCGTCACCCACTGCGATCTCAATCTGCGGCAATCGATCCGGACACGACAATCCGCCGATCAGTGCGCGCAGCGGCATGAGAAGTGCCGACACATGGGGAGGCAAGACGTCACAACTTCGCATGTCAGCCACATAGCTGGAGCCTCGCTCGTGAAAGCCCACCAACACGCCGCCCTTTTTGGGCACGAAGCGAACAGTCAGGCGTGCGCGATGTCGGTAGCCCCAGGCAGGACCGGCCAAGGGGCGCAGCAAGCCTTGCGGCCGCACCTGTGCCAAATGCCACAGATCATCTTCCAGCGTGCGCTGCTTGAACGCCAGTTGCGCCTGCGGGTCAATATGCTGCATGCTGCAGCCACCGCAGACGCCGAAATGTGCGCAGCGGGGCACGACGCGGGTGGAGGCGGTGCGACGCCATTGCACGGCCTCCCCTGACTCCCATTTGGCCTTGCTGCGCATGATGCGCACGCGCACCTCCTCGCCCGGCAATGCGCCCTCAGCGAATACCACCTTTCCGTCTTGCCTGCGTGCCACGCCGCGCGCCTCGAGATCTAGCGCCTCAATGCGCAGCCATTCATCACAAATCGTGGTCGCTTTCATCTCAGGCATTGACGTGTGGCCAGAATGATCCGGGCGCATGCACCACCGTAAACCGTGGTCACGGATTCGCCGATCCAGGGTTGCTCCAAGCCTGAAGGTATTCAGCCCAATGCGACTCCTGTTCCGCCCACTCGGCCAAGGTTGCGCGGACCAACTGGATTTCACCGGCATGTGTGTTCGCGTTCAGGGCGCCACGCATAAGCTGAAATCGGCAATAAAGCAGATACGTATTGAGCACATCGGTTTCGCAGTAGCGGCGCACCGCATCAATTTCCCCCCGCAACCAGGCCCCGTAGACTTGGCTGCCGTCCATCCCCAACTTGCCGGGCAGGCCACAAAGCTGGGCCAGGGTATCCATGCTGGCGTTCGCCCTGGGCTGGTATAACGCCAGTAAATCCATCAGATCAAGGTGACGGTGGTGGTAACGGGAAATGTAGTTGTTCCACTTGAACTCGCGGTCATCTTCACCGAGGTCCCAGTACTTGGATGCCTGCACGCCGTGCACGAGGCCTCGATAGTGAAGGACGGGGAGATCAAAACCGCCACCATTCCAGGATACGAGCTGCGGCTCAAATTTATCGATGAGCCGAAAGAAACCCTGCACCACTGCCCCCTCCTGTTGGCCGCGGTCGACAAATGAATGAACCTTTAGTCCCTTGACCGGGTCGCGGAAGAGGCAGGAAACGACAAGAACGCGCTGGCACACGATGGGCAGGAAATCACTGCCAGTCTGCTCCTTGCGGCGATTTTGCGCCTGGGTGATGGCCGCTGCGTCGTCGAGATCTGGATCAGCCAAGCCTGCGGCGCGCACCGCTTGTGCATCAGGAATCGTTTCAATGTCGAATACGACGACCGGCACGGCCACGAGCAGCGTCTCAGAGTAAAGAGGACTTATCGACGCCACCCTTGGACAGGCGCCGATGGAGCTTGAGCAATGCTTCTTGCTGGATCTGTCGTACACGCTCACGCGTCAGATCGAGCCGCCGAGCAAGCATTTCAAGGGTTTCTGTATCGCGCCCATAGAGGCCAAAGCGCGCCTCGATCACCTCGCGCTCACGCTCCCCCAGCGTTTGCAGCCACGTATCAAGCAAATGCGTCACCTGGTGGGCCTGGGTCGTGTCATCCGGACCTGGCGCGTCACGGTCGGTAAATTGCTCCTGGTAGCTGTCGCCCGTGCTGTTTTCATGCATTAGGTCGAGCGAAGCCGGCAGCTCTCCCATGGTCAATAGATCAGCCACCTCGTCGGCCGTGCGGCCAGTAAGGCTGGCGATGTCTTCCACGGATGCTGAGCCGTTGGGGCTGGAGTCTTCCAGATGTCGCCGCGCCCGTAAGACCTGATTAAGCTCCCGAATGACGTGGACCGGGAGGCGTATGGTGCGCGCCTGCTGCATGATGGCGCGCTCGACATTCTGCCGGATCCACCAACTTGCATACGTGGAGAAGCGGAAGCCACGCTCGGGCTCGAATTTCTCGATCGCATGCATCAGCCCAAGATTGCCCTCTTCGATGAGGTCAGCGAGCGCCACGCCACGCCCCGCATAGGTCTTCGCGATGCTCACCACCAATCGCAGGTTATGCTCGACCATGGCTTGGCGCGCTTCGAAGTCGCCTTGCCGGGCACGGGTCGCCGTTTCAAACTCCTGTTGGGGCGTAAGGAGCGGTTTGATGCGAATTTGGTTGAGGTAGGCCTGCAGGACACTCTGGCTGGCTGCATCCACATCCTCCGCCAGCCTGGTGGCGGGTTCGCTCGCTGCCTGCTCGTCCAAGTTAGGACCTTGAGCCGGCTCGCCGTCGCGCATGCTCTGCGCGGGAACCGAGGAGGAATCGATCTGCGGTTTCTTGGAGTTGCGCGACATGGGATCTTGATCGAAGACGAAATGGCTGGCGTCAGCGCGCTGGCAATACCTGCAACGGGTCGATCGGCTTGCCCCGCAAGCGAACCTCCAGGTGCAACTCGACGCGCGGCGCGTCGCTAGAACCCATCAGTGCGATGCGCTCGCCACGCTTCACCGCCTGCCCATCCTTCACCAAAAGTTGCTCGTTGTGAGCGTAGACCGAGATGTAGTCACTGTTGTGCTTGATGATGACCAGGTTTCCAAAGCCCCGCAGCTCGTTGCCTGCGTAGACCACCCTGCCGCTGGCGGCGGCGAAAATGGGCTCGCCAAGATTGCCCGCTATGTCGATGCCTTTGCTCGAGCTGCCGTTGTAGCCCTGAATGACCTTGCCCAGCGCCGGCCACGACCACGTCAAACCACCTTTATCCACGCTCGCCTTGGGGGCAGACGCCGAGGCAGCGGGTGTTGCGGTCCTCGCCGCAGTGGGCGCAACACTTGAGGATGACGAGGGAGCGACGGGCGCATTGACTTTTGGCGCGCCGGATGCGGGCTGCGACACAGGTGTTGCTGGAGCCGCCGATGCGACCGGCGCGAGTGGGTAGGCCTGCACGATTGGCCCGCCAGTGACGGGTTGCGACGTGCTCGAGGCAAGTGGCGTACTAGCTGTGGCAATAGCACTGCTCTTTGGGGGTGTGACGCGCAGAACCTGACCCACTTCAATCACGTTCGGGTCGCTCAGACCATTCCAGCGCACGAGGTCGTGCCAGTCTTGCCCAAACTGCAAGGCGATGCGCCGCAACGTGTCTCCCTGCCTCACCGTGTAGTACCCAGGCTGCCCGGCAAATGCAGCGTTCGGCCCTGCGGCAGCGGACGGCGCAGAGCTCGACTGTGCCGGTTCAGCGCCCACTGGAGTGAAATTCTTGGTGACCACTGGTGCCGGGCTGAGCGACACGGTCGAACATGCAGCCAGGGAAAAGGTGAACAAAAGCAGAGGCAGGACGAGTCGCATGGTCGGTCGGGCCTTGGCGTCAGAGAACGCCCGATTTTAGGGGGACGAAATGTGCATCCTCCACACACCACGATTCGATCTTGCCGCCTGCATGCTTGCGATAGGCCATGAGCCGCTGTGGGTGCCCCACCGGGGCCAGCACGATGCCGCCGACGCGCAGTTGTTGCAGCCACTGCACCGGAACGTCGGGGCCTGCGGCGGCGCTGAGCACCGCGTCGAATGGCGCGCCACACGCAGCACCAGTTGTACCGTCGCCGAGGAGCAGCCGCAGGTTGGGAAGGCGCAGCGCACGCAGGTTGGTCCGCGCGAGTTCATGCAAAGCGCGAATTCTTTCAATGCTGTAGACCTCTCCGGCAATCCGGCTCAGAATGGCCGCCTGATAGCCGCAGCCCGTGCCGATTTCCAGAACGCGCTCGGGTCGCCCCCCCAGACTTTGCAACAGCACTGACGCGCAGCGCGCAACCACTGATGGCTTGGAAATGGTCTGCCCGTGACCGATGGGCAGCGCATTGTCAGAATAGGCCTGCGCGACGAGCCCAGGCTCCAGAAACAGGTGGCGCGGCACTGACAGCATGGCCTCCAGCACGGTCTGCTCCAGCCCGCCCATTGCACGCAATCGCTCCACCATCCGTGCGCAAACTGCCTGTGAGTCCAAGCCGTTGCCCGTCGGCATGCTGACCGGGTGTCCGCCCTGGGCGGGTTTTCTGGCCGCGACAGCGGGCATCCGCGCAGGCCGTGCCGCAGCAGCGGCGCCCGGCTTGCCTTCGGCTTCCCCTGCCACAGGCAAGTACGCCGGAAAGCGCGCGCGCAGCGGGCGCGAGGAGTCAGCGCTCACAGGCCGCGCTCGTCGACGAGGCCGGCGAATCGACTCTCGCAGGTCTCCAGCAGTTGGTAATGCGTTAGGTCGAGCTGCAGCGGCGTAATTGCCGCGTAACCTTGCGCGATTGCGTGAAAATCGGTACCGGGCTGATCGTCCAGGGCCTCCCCGGCCGAGCCGATCCAGTAGATCGGCTCATCGCGCGGATTGCGCTGCATGATGACAGGCTGGCTGGGGTGGCGTTTGCCCAAGCGCGTCACGCGCAGCCCACGCAATTCAGCTCGTG
>JAGWOZ010000242.1 GCA_028870715.1 Betaproteobacteria bacterium
GCGTCGCGATGGTTCCAATACGCCGCGTAAAACTCCATCATCGTGAACTCCGGATTGTGGCGCACCGAGATGCCTTCATTGCGGAAGTTGCGGTTAATCTCGAACACGCGCTCGAAGCCCCCAACCACGAGTCGCTTGAGATAAAGCTCAGGTGCGATGCGCAGGAACATTTGCTGGTCCAGCGCATTGTGGTGGGTCACGAAGGGCTTGGCATTGTCTCCACCCGGGATGGGGTGCAGCATGGGGGTTTCAACTTCGACGAAGCCCGCTTCCTCCATCTCGTGGCGCAGCGCCGAGACGATGCGCCCGCGCTGCACGAAGCGCTGTCGCGATTCGGGCGTGACCACAAGGTCCACATATCGCTGACGGTAGCGTGTCTCGACATCCTCCAGGCCATGGAACTTGTCGGGGAGGGGTTGCAGGTTCTTGGCCAGCAGGCGCACGCCGGTAGCCTGTACGGTGAGTTCACCCGTGCGCGTCTTGAACAGCGTGCCCTCGCAGGCGAGGATGTCGCCCAGGTCGAAATGCTTGAACGTGGCATGGCCCGCTTCCCCAGCGTGGTCATTGGTGACATAGACCTGCATGCGGCCGCTGCCATCCTGCAGCGTGCCGAAGCTGGCTTTGCCCATGACGCGTTTGAGCATGAGTCGTCCAGCGATCTTCACATGGCGGTTTGCCTCGAGGAGTTTGCTGGCGTCAATGGCGTCGAACTGCGCATGCAAATCGGCGGCGGACGCGTCGGGCTTGAAGTCATTGGGATACACAGGCCCGCCTGCACGCAGTGCGGTGAGCTTGGCACGGCGCTGGGCCACAAGCGAGGTCGGGTCAACTTGAGGACCGTCCTGCGGGCTCGCCTGATAGTCGCCTGGGTGCTTGCTGGATTCGGTGGGGTTCATGCGTAGCGTTCTCGTAGGTAATTCAACGAAGCGGCAGTCTCGGCGCTCAAGCCTTGGCCATCCTGTGCCAAAAGGGCATATTCGATGCGGGCGGCCAAAGTCTTGCCCAGTTCCACCCCCCACTGATCGAAGGGATTGATGCCGTATAGCCAGCCTTCGACCACGGTACGGTGTTCATAAAGCGCAAGCAGCGCGCCCAAGTGGTAAGCCGAGAGCTCATCCATCCAGATAAAGGTGGATGGGCGCCCGCCGGGGCAGGCACGGTGCCGTGCGGCTGGCGCGGCAGCATCGGGCGTCATGCCTTGTCCAATGAGTTCGGTCTGCCAGCTCGACGCGTCCTTGCCGTTCCATAAGGCGTCGGCCTGGCCGAGTGCATTGGCCAGCAAGGCGAGATGTTCCGGAAGCCGCGCATGCCACGGTCGGGCGACGGCCACGATTTCATGGAATACCGGTACCGCAGCTTGGTGTAGAAGCTGAAAATAGGTGTGTTGCACGGGAGTGCCCACACCACTGATCACGGCGGGACCACTGACATGCACCGGGAGCAGCCCGTCGGCGCTGGTGGACTTGCCCAGCGACTCCATCAGCAACTGTTGAAGGTACAGGGGCATGTGCCCGAAAGCATCTCCGTACAGGCCGATGGACAGTAAGGGAAGCCCGAAGCGCACGCGGTAGGCGTGCGACAGTCCCGCCATGAGGCCAGGGGCACTTGCATCGAGAGGCGTGGAGACAAAGTGATCATCCATCGCGCGCGCACCGGCGTGCAGTCGAGCCACCGTCTCGCGTCCAAAGGCGACGAGGAGCACCAGCCCGTGCACGCTCCAAACCGAAAAACGCCCGCCGATTTCGGGCAGGGCGCGAAACACCTGGGTGGCAGGCATACCAAAGCGCTCCTGGGCGAGGTCGGCGTTCGCCGTCAGTGCCACCAGCCGCCGGCGAGCAGCCTCCGCACCGAGATGGTCAGATAGCCAGCGCACGACCGCATCGGCATTGCGCATGACTTCCTGCGTTCGGAACGATTTGCTGTTGATTAGCACCCAGGTGCGGGCCGGATCGGCTGCACGAAGCGCTGCATCCAGTGTGGCACCATCCAAATTGGCGACCCAGTGCACCGTGCACCGCGGGCTTTGCAGCACCGAGAGCGCCGTGTGCAAGGCGAGCATCGGCGTTTCCGAGCCGCCTGCGCCGAGGTGAATGATGTGCAGTTCAGCGCCATCGGCATCCTGCACGGCACGCTCGGCCCAATCCGCCATGCGTGCGTGCTCGGCATGCAGGAATTCCGCGGCGGCCTGTGACGCAGCGTCGAGCCCGCTGGCACCCAGGCGCGAAAGCATGTGCCACGCTGGCCGGCCTTCACTGCCATTGAGCACGATATCGCTAATCAGATCAGCGGGGCGATGGGGCAATGCTGCCAGGGTCGTACGCGCCGTGGCCAGGGCCTGTGCGCCGTGACGTGTGAATTCCAGGCGCAAGCCGGCGGTGTCAATGGTCGTGGGTGTTGGCATGGCGGAAGCGCGTCGCCGGGTTTCGGCGCCGCAGTGGTCGTGGAACCGCAAGTGTCAGGCCGGTGTGGCGAATGAGATGCGCCGGCTCGCAGATGCCACGGACAAACCGCCAATTGTATCGGCCGAGCTTGGGAAAACCGCTGGTTTGTGTTCGCCGCAGGTCGGACGAGGCAGGCACGCGCTGTTCAAAGCGAGCCGCTTGCAAACAAGCCAGCCCAGAGCAGCGCCACCAGCGCGGCTTGCGTGGCGGTGACTCGCCAACTAAAAGGGCCGGCGCCGCCGGCGAATGCAGCGAAGATCTTGCTTGCCGCATTCGTGCTCACAGCCGCGACTATCGCGATCACCGCTTGAAGTGGGGAAAGCATGCCACTTGCGCAAAGCTGTGCCGCAGTGGCCGAGGCGGCGTGCGCGTCGGCAAGACCTGCCAGGCCCAGACCGACCGCCGTGCCGCGAGGTCCGAGCCATTCGATGGCTTGATGCGCAATCAACAGCATCACGGATAGAACCAACGCAAAGAACAGCGCACCCCGCGCATCAAAGGGCCGCTCACTGCGCAGGCCATCTGCGGCAGCGTCGGACCGCGGAACTTTCCATCCCAACGCCCAGAGTGCCGCAAGCGTTGCCCCGGCGCCATAGAGCACGAGCGCCGGCGCGAGCAGGGTCAACAAGGGCGGAGCCAGGAAGCCGACCATTGCAGCCAGTTCCAGCACCGTTGCCAAGTTGGACAGCTGCGCTGCGCCCAGGCAGACCGAAAAAAGATCGGGTTTCTCGCGGGCGCGCTGCGCCATTGCGGCAATGGTGGCCGTGCTGGATACAAACCCGCCAGCCAAGCCAACCAGCGCCAGTCCGCGCGAGTGCCCCAGCCAGCGTACCGCCACGTGTCCGGCGCCCTGCACAATCATCACGAGCACGGCCAGAAGCCAAAGCGCGTGGGGGTTGAGGCCGGCAAGCCAAGTTTCAGGTCTATTGGGCAGGAGAGGCAAAACCATCAGCACAGCAGCTGCAAGAAACAAGGCGTGTCCAAGCTCGCGCTCGCTGAGGACAAGGCGGGCAAAGCCGTGGAGCTGCCGCTTTGCCCACAGCGTGAGCGTGACCAGAACGCCCAGCCCCGCAGCGAGGGCTGCTTCGCGCATTGCCAGCGCGCCCAACAAGACGGTCAGCAGCAAGGCCAGTTCGGTGGTCAAACCGGGGTCGTGCCGGCGCGTCTGCTGGTACCCAGCATAGCTATGCAAGGCCACCGCCGCCAACATGATGGCCAAGGCCCAAGGACCCAGCGTCGCGGCCACCGCGCCGGCCAGCGCGGCCAGCACGAAGCTGCGCAGTCCAGCAGGGCTTCGCTCATCGGCGTTCTCGGCGCGTTCGCGCTCGATGCCAATGAGCATCCCCGTCCCGAGCGCCGCCGCCCAGCCGGAAAGATGCCACGTGTCGATGTCCATGTATGCATTATGAAGTGTCCGGGCTCTTGGGGTGCCTAGAATGCGGCGCATCTCTCCCCAGACGTCCTGCGACTGCTTTGCGGCGCAGGCAACCCGAACGAGGCTTGCATGATCTTCATTACTGGAGGGGCCGGGTTCATTGGCGCCAATTTTGTCCACCACTGGCTATCGGCCAGCGACGAACCGCTGTTGGTGCTGGACGCGCTGACCTATGCGGGCAATCTCGAAAGTTTGTCGGATGTGCAAGCGAACGCTCGGTACGCATTCGCCCAAGTGGACATATGTGACCGTCAGGCGGTCGCCGCACTGTTGGCAGCGCATCGTCCACGCGCCGTGTTGCACTTCGCCGCGGAGAGCCACGTGGACCGATCCATCCATGGCCCTGGAGACTTCATTCGCACAAACATCCAAGGCACCTATGAGCTTCTCGAAGCCGTGCGCGCTTACTGGAGCACATTCGCTGACGCGCAGCGCGCAGCATTCCGCTTCCTGCATGTCTCTACGGACGAGGTTTATGGCTCGCTTGGCCCGAATGATCCGGCATTTTGTGAGACAACTCCGTACTCGCCGAACAGCCCCTATGCAGCCAGCAAGGCCGCCAGCGATCACCTTGTACGCGCCTGGCACCATACCTATGGCTTGCCCGTGCTCACCACGAACTGCTCGAACAATTACGGCCCCTACCAGTTTCCGGAGAAGCTCATCCCCCTGATGATTCACAACGCGCT